>JAURNJ010000200.1 GCA_030830245.1 Novosphingobium sp.
AAAAATCCCGCGCGGGGGCCGACATCGTGTAGGAGAAGCCTAGTGATTCCGCGATTGCCTGGTTAATCGCGGACTTGAGCCTGTCGGTTACCTGCTTGCGGGCATTGTGGGCCATCCAGGAGCCGATACCGAACGAGCCGAATCCTGCGGCCATGCCTGCTTCGAAGTCGCGGAACAGAGCGAGGGCGGCTATCCCCAGCACGATGCCGGCAATGATTCCGTTGCGGGTGTATCGGGCAGACTTCGCCTTTGCCTCCGCTCGCAACGCATCCTGGCCTGCGAGCCATTGGCCCAGTGACCCGGCCATCAGCGCGTCGGCATCGGGCCGCTCGATCATGCTATTTGCCTGCCGCTGGCAACGTGATAGCCATGGCGTCGGTCGCAGCAGCCGGGGAAAGTCGCAGTCGTGAGCCTGATCCTTATCATCGTCCTTGTCGTGCTTGTTGTTCTCGCGATCATGGTCATCGCCATCTATAACCGGCTGGTGGCGCTGCGCCAGAGCTGCCGCCAGGGTGCGGCGGACATCGACGCGCGGCTGCGCCAGCGGCACGATCTTGTTGCCAACCTCGTCAGCACCGTGAAGGGTTATGCCACGCATGAGCGCGAAACGCTCGACGCTGTGATAGCGGCGCGCAACACGGCAGTGGCCAATCCCTCGCCGCAGAGCGAGGCGGCCTTGCGCGGTTCGCTGGACCGCCTGCTGGCGCTGGGCGAGGCCTATCCCGACCTGAAGGCGAGCGCGAATTTCCAGTCGCTCCAGGGCGAGCTTGCCGATCTGGAGGACAAATTGGCTGCTGCGCGCCGCGCACTTAATGGTGCGGTATCGCGCTTCAATGCCGCTATCGAATCGTTTCCTGCGGTGCTTTTCGCGGGGATGCTCGGCTTCCGGGCCGAAGATTTCTCCCGCCTTTCGGAAAGCGAAAAGGGCGTGGTGGATCAGGTGCCGAACGTGCAGTTCTGATTAGCGAATTTGCCAGCAATCTGGCGCGAAACGAAGGGTAGGAACGGCGGTTTTCCACCATTCCTGCTGCCTGTCAGGTCATCGCCCTGTCATAAAGGGAGATTCGAAAAAAACCGGTTCGTTTTCACTTGCGATTCATCTGCAGCAATCTATATCCGCCCATCGCTGCCCCAAGGGGACTTCCAATAACCGCAAGGCAGCGTCGTCTTTGTGTTGTCTTGGCCGCAAGGCCTATTGGGGGTCCCTTGAGTTGCACCATCATCACGATGCACCGGCTGTAGTTCGCGCGCTTGCGCCCGACGAACCCGTTATCCTCAATCGTCCGCACGCCGCCGCGCGCGCCGCCCGCTTCTTTGTCGAGAAGTTTCCGGGCACCTCGCTCTATGCGGTGAAGGCCAATCCTTCGCCGGACCTGCTCAGGATTCTCTGGCAGGAAGGCGTTACCCATTTCGACGTCGCCTCGATTGCCGAGGTGCGTCTGGTGCGCGAAGTGCTGCCCGAAGCGACCCTGTGTTTCATGCACCCGGTGAAGACCGCGCGCGCGATTCGCGAGGCCTATTTCGAGCACGGCGTGCGCACGTTCAGCCTCGATACCCGCGAGGAACTGACTAAGATCATCGAAGCGACCGACCATGCCACCGATCTGCGGCTGTGCGTGCGCCTGCGCGTGTCTTCGGATTATGCCGAGCTCAGCCTGGCCTCCAAGTTCGGTTGCGACCTTACTGAGGCCGGAGGCCTGCTGCAGGCGACCCGCCAGGTGGCTGACTGGCTGGGCGTGTGCTTCCACGTCGGCAGCCAGGCGATGAGCCCGTTCGCCTATGTCCAGGCGCTGGACCGCGTGCGCGCCGCCATTGCCGAGGCGAGCGTCGTCATCGACATGATCGATGTCGGCGGGGGGTTTCCTTCGGTCTATCCCGGCATGGAGCCGCCGCCGCTCGAAGACTATTTCGCGATCATCCATCGCCACTTCGATGCCTTGCCGATTGCCTATAACGCCGAGCTCTGGTGCGAGCCGGGCCGAGCATTGTGCGCGGAGTACAACTCGTTGATCGTGCGGGTCGAGAAGCGTCGCGGCGACGAGCTTTACATCAACGACGGGGCCTATGGCGCGCTCTACGATGCCGCGCATGTTGCCTGGCGCTTTCCCGCGCGCTGCCTCAATGGCGACCGGGCGGGCGAGGCCATGCCCTTCTCGTTCTACGGCCCTACCTGCGACGATGCGGACTTCATGGAGGGCCCGTTCACTTTGCCCGCAGACATTGCCGCTGGCGACTATGTAGAAATCGGCATGCTGGGAGCATACGGCGCGGCAATGCGCACGAAGTTCAATGGCTTTGGCGAGGGTGCTGTGATCGACGTGGCGGACGAGCCGATGGCGAGCCTCTACGATGGCAGCCGCCAGCGTCCGGCTGCGGATAATGTGGTGAGCCTGCGCTGAGCCTCAGCAAAGCGCCGTGCTGTGACTGAACAAGTAGGCGGTACTGAACTCAGGCCGCCTTCTTCATCTCCAGCCGTTCCCAGATCTCGACGAGCGCGGCGGTCAGTTCGCGCATCATGTCTTCCGTGTGCGAGGGGCCAGGCGTAAAACGCAGGCGTTCGGTGCCCCGAGGCACCGTCGGATAGTTGATCGGCTGCACATAGACGCCGTATTCGGCGAGCAGGATATCGCTGATACGCTTGGCGCGCACCGGATCGCCAACCATGAGCGGAACGATGTGCGTAACTGAATCCATTACTGGCAAGCCTGCCTCGCGCATCATCGTCTTCAGCGAAGCGGCGGCAGCCTGCTGCCCCTCGCGTTCCACACACGATGCCTTCAGGTGCTTCACCGAAGCCAGTGCGCCCGCCACCAGCACCGGTGCCAGCGAGGTGGTGAAGATGAACCCTGGAGCGTAGGAACGGATGCAGTCGATGATGCGCGTGTCGGCAGCAATATATCCGCCCATGACGCCGAACGCCTTGCCCAGCGTGCCTTCGATGATCGTGATGCGGCTCGCCGCCTCGTCGCGGTCGGAAATGCCGCCTCCGCGCGGTCCGTACATGCCCACGGCATGGACCTCGTCGATATAGGTCAGAGCATGGTACTTGTCGGCAAGGTCGCAGATCGCGTGGATCGGGGCGACGTCGCCATCCATCGAATAGACGCTCTCGAAAGCGATCAGCTTGGGCGCGTCGGGATCGGCCGCCGACAGCAGTTCTTCGAGGTGAACCATATCGTTGTGCCGCCAAACCTGCTTCTCGCAGCCCGAATTGCGGATGCCGGCGATCATGCTGGCGTGGTTCAGTTCGTCCGAGAAAATGATACAGCCGGGCAGCAACTTGGCCAGCGTCGAAAGCGTGGCGTCGTTTGAAACATAGCCCGACGTGAACAGCAGCGCCCCTTCCTTGCTGTGAAGGTCGGCCAGTTCACGCTCCAGTTCGACGTGATAGTGCGTGTTGCCGCCGATATTACGCGTGCCGCCCGAACCGGCGCCGACATTGTGCAGTGCATCTTCCATCGCTTCGATCACTGCGGGGTGCTGGCCCATCGCGAGATAATCGTTGGAGCACCAAACCGTGATCGGCTTGGGTCCGTTGTGACCGGCAAAACAGCGCGCGTTGGGGAACATGCCCTTGTTGCGAAGTATGTCGATGAAAACGCGGTAGCGGCCTTCGGAATGAAGCCGCTCTATAGCTTGCTCGAAAATCTGGTCGTAGTTCACAAAGCTGGATCCTGCCTTGCCACGAGCGCGGCACTTTGGCCGGCGGATTAGACGAAGTTTACGAAAAAAACCAGCGCGACTTTCAGCAGCGCGATCACGACAGGGTATTCGCGCTCTCATCGAAATAGTGCTGCATTCCGGCCCCCCTGGGAACTCGGTTGCCGGTAACGATCATGAGTCCGGGCGCTTGTCGCTTGAGAGCACGCAATGTGATCAGCCACGAGCGCATTGCGCTCCGATCTTCCTTCCGGCCAAAGTCGGTAACGAGGCGTGCAGGCAGGCGTTGCTGCAACCGGTTTTCCTTGATGGGCCAAACGCTGCCCGCGAACAGGTATTCGCGACCCGATGCCAACTGCACATAAATCATCCTCGCGCCGATCCGGAACTGCGAGGCGGGGATGACAACGACTCCGGGCGCGATTTTGCGCGGCAATCCCTTGCGATCTTCGGTCTGTTGTTCAGCAAGATTGGTATCCAGCGCCTTGGCCTTGGCGGTCCCGGTAATCATGCGGAGCGCTCCCAGCTGTTCGGGAATCGGGGACAGCGGGATGAGCATCCGCGCCTTGCCAAGTGCCCTGGCGACTCGAGCTTGTGACTGTGGAGAGAACGAGTGCATTTCGGCGTGCCGGGCATCCACTTCGGCCATGCCTCCCCCAATCAGCGAAGGATCGCCATTGGCGTATTCCAGCAGGTAGGACAGGACATGGAGTTCGGCAGACCGAAGGCCGGTTCCGGCGGCGATGCGGTTGCCCATCTGTGTGCTGGTCGCAACAAGCTCGAAACGAATGCGCTCCGGCCCCCGGTCGCCCGCCGCATTGGCCAGCGCACGCAATTGCGCAATGGAGACCGGCTGCGGTTTGGATGGCGGAGCGCTGTTGTCCAGCATCAGCCAGTAGTAGGGAATGCCGACCAGCAGCAGCACGAGCAGGATCACACGGTTGACCCTGCTCATGGTCAGAACGTCTCGATCCGGGTGAGGCCATATTTGGCAAGCCCGTCCCGATAGGCTTCGATCGCTTCGCCATCCTTGGTGAACAGCGCAAGGTCTCGTTGCTCCCGGCTAAATTGCTGGCCTTCAGTCAGCGAGGCGATCCTGCGGGCAATGCCTTCGGCGCCATGGACGAATTGCACTCCCGGCCCGAATGCGGCGGCCAGTTCGGGCAAGAGCAGCGGAAAATGCGTGCAGGCGAGCACAACCGTGTCGATAGCTTGCCCACCTGGCATTGCGCGCAGTGCCTGTGCCGTCAGGCCAATCGCCATGCTATCGACCGGCTCGCCGCGAAGGCGGGCCTCTGCGGCAGAGACCAGTTCGGGCGCGGCAAGGCGCAACAGGGTCTTGTCAGCGGCAAATCGGGCTTCCAGCCGGTCGACATAGCCCTGGCGGATGGTCGCTTCGGTGCCGATAAGCCCGATGACACCGGTAGTCGTCAGGGCAGCAGCGGGCTTGATCGCCGGCACCGTGCCGACGATGGGGATTTCGAGCACTTCGCGAACGGCATCGAGCGCAATGGTCGAGGCGGTGTTGCACGCGATGCAGGCGAGGCGCAGGCTCAGCCGCTCGGTCATCCGCCCGAGCAGACCGGCGACGCGCGCGGCAATCTGGGCCTCGCTCTTCTCGCCATAGGGCAGCCCGGCATTGTCGGCGGCATAGATTACCGGTGCTTGGGGCAGGATGCGGCGCAGTTCGGCGAGCACGGTCAATCCGCCAACGCCCGAATCGAACAACAGGATCGGTGCCGAGGGATCGGGCATTTCGCTGGTCAACGGCGCTGTTCCTGTCTGTGCCTTTGCCCTTTCCATACCGATGTGGAGGCATTGCGCGCAACAGGGCTTCGACATTTAGCGTCAAGCGGTTAATGGCATGGCATGGAATGGATTGCAGCGCTCGCCCTGGGATACCTGCTCGGCTCGATTCCGTTCGGCCTGATCCTGAGCCGCCTGTTCGGTGCTGGCGACTTACGCGCCATAGGGTCGGGCAATATCGGCGCGACCAACGTGTTGCGCACTGGGCGCAAGGGCCTTGCCGCAGCGACCCTTTTGCTCGATCTTGCCAAGGGGCTGGTGGCGGTTGTCGCCGCTCGCGCCCTGTTCGGCGAGGCCTTGACCGAACAGGCCGCCATCGGCGCCTTTGCCGGGCATTGCTTTCCCGTGTGGCTCGCGTTTCGAGGCGGCAAGGGAGTGGCGACCACCGCGGGCATCTGCTTCGGCCTCGCCTGGCCGATCGGGCTTGTCTACGCTGCTGTCTGGCTTGGCCTGCTGGCGCTGACGCGGATTTCATCGCTCGCGGGAATGAGCGCTGCCATTGCCGCGCCGATTGCAGCCTGGACGCTGGACTATCCGCATCACATCAAGGCGCTGGCGGCGATTGCCGTTGTCGTGGTGGTGCTGCACCGGGCAAACATTGCGCGGCTGCTTGCCGGAACCGAACCAAAAGTCGCGCAGAAATGAGCGAACTGTCGCAGGCAGAGGCGTTCGCGCGAATCCGCCTGATCCGCTCTCCCAACGTCGGGCCGGCCACTTACGCGCAGCTCCTTCGCCGTTTCGGCTCCGCCGTAGAGGCATTGCATGCGCTGCCCGACCTCGCCCGGCGGGGCGGGAAAACCTATCGGGCAGCCGATTCCGCACGCATTGAGAACGAGATTGCCGCGGTGAGACGGATCGACGCGCGTTACCTGTTCCACGATTCGGCCGATTATCCGCCATTGCTGCGCGAAATGGAGAGCGCCCCCCCGTGCTCACCGTGCGCGGCAATGCTGCCCTAGCCTCGCAGCCGTGCATTGCCATGGTCGGTGCGCGCAACGCCTCTGCCGCGGCGGTTAAGCTCGCGCGCGATTTTGCCGCTGCGCTCGCCGAGGCCGGCTTTGTCGTGGTCTCAGGGTTGGCGCGCGGCATCGACGGGGCCGCGCACAGAGGGGCTTTGGGCGGCGCACTTCCCGCGACCGTGGGCGTGATCGCTTCGGGCATCGATATTTCCTACCCGCCCGAACACGGCGAATTGCAGGAACAGATCGCGACGCAAGGCCTGCTCCTGGCCGAACAGCCAATCGGAACCGAGCCGCTGGCGCGCCACTTCCCTTCGCGCAACCGCATCATTGCAGGCATGGCAGCGGGCACGCTGGTCGTTGAGGCAGCGCCGCGGTCCGGCTCGCTCATCACCGCGCGTTTGGCAGGCGAGGCGGGGCGCGAGGTCATGGCGATTCCCGGCTCGCCGCTCGATCCGCGCAGTCACGGCTGCAACCAGCTGATCCGCGATGGTGCGACGCTGGTGCAATCGCCTGATGACGTGATCGAACTGCTCAGCGGTTTCGATGGAAGGACACGCGGAACCTTGCGCGAATCTTCGCCTGCCTTCGAGACGGATTTCGAGCCGGAGGCGAGCGATCCTGCCGACATTGCCGGGCTGCTTGGCAGTGCCCCAGTCGCCGTCGATGAACTGATCCGCCAGTCTGGCCAGAGCGCCTCGGCAGTGCAACTTGCCCTGCTGGAACTCGAGCTGGCGGGTCAGCTGGCCCGCCATGCCGGGGGAAGGGTTTCGCTGGCCGCGGGCTAGCCTGCTGTATGGGCTTCGTGGTGCACGACCGGGTTGGAGTATTCGAGAATGTGCGCGATCTTGCCATCCCGGCAGGTGACGAGGAACAGGTAGCGGTTGCGGTAATACTTTCCGGTTGCTGCAACCAGATTGTTGCCCGTGCACTCGGCGATGACAAGCTCGGGATCGAGCGCCGGGATGAAGCGGGTCACGCGATAATCGATGGTCTCGAAGGTCTGCATCAGGCCAAGGAACATCTCGCGCATGGCCGCCGCACCACTGGCGATGGGCTCGCCGCCCGGGCGATAGGCCGGGGCCTCGAACACGATGTTGTCGGCAATGCAGGCGCAGCACCCCTCGATGTCCTTGGCGTTCTGCGCCGCGATCATCCGCGCATAAAGGTCGAAATTGGCCTGCCGCCGCGCATCGGTGTCCTGTGGTTCCAAAGCGATTGTCTCCCGGCCTGACTTTGGGATAGGATCATTGGATCGGGAAGGGAAGCAACATGGCCACGATTGCTGCGCAGGACATATCGATAGGGACCATCGTCTCTGCCACGATCGACACGGTCCGGGCCAATCCCCGACCGGTCCTCTACTACATCGCACTGTTCACGGTGGTGGGCACAATTACCGATTACGCCGAACTGTCAGGCGATGTGACGAGCGAGGCGATTGTCGGGCTTTGGCAGCTTTCGATTGCGGTCGCCTCGGTCGTGGCGATGTATTTTCTGCTCGAAGCCATGCTGCGAAAGGCCGCCCTGATGGACCACTTTGGGCCGCGCCGTATCCTGCCGTACGTCGGGCAGGCCATAGTGATGACGATGGGCATTGTCTTCGGCGTGCTGCTGCTCATCATTCCCGGATTGATCCTAGCCGCACGCTGGGTGCTGGCGTCGCCTTTGCTGGTGGGTCAAGGCATGGGCGTGTTCGATGCGATGCGGCGAAGCTGGGAACTGACTCGCGGCCACACGGTCGCGATCATCATTTCGGGCATCCTGCTGTTTGCCATCGCCGGCATTACCAGCCTCGCGATCTACGCCTTCTTTGGCGAGGAAACCCCCGCGGCGCTGTTCGTCGCGCAAGTGCTGGCGAATGGCATTTCGGCCGTTGCGGTTGCTTTCGGCGTCGCCTTGCTCGACCTGCTTGAGGACGGCGCGACGCAGATGGAAGAGGTTTTCGCCTAACTCTTATTTGACGGTTTCGGGAAGATCGAGCGGGGCAACGCCTTCGCGCTGCACTTCACCGATCTTCTTGCCATGCTCGAACCGGCCAAGGCCGTAGTCACCCCGGATCGTGGTACGGTGGACGCGGCGCGGATATTTCGGATCGCAGCCCTCGACTGCGTGGAGCACGCGCGAATTGTCCCAGATGAGCATGTCGGTCAGCTTCCAGTCGTGCCAGTAGGGCGTGATGACCTTGTACATCTCCTGAAGCGCTTCCTCGAGCAGGGCATTGCCCTCCGGATCCTCATGGCCTTCGAGGCCGACCGCGCTGAACCCGCAGTAATGCGCCACTTTCTGCCCGTCCGGCCGGGTCCAGACCATGGGATGGATCGCGCGCGGGAACGTCTTTGATTCCTCTACGTTGCCCGCCATGTGGGGCAGGTCGCCGAACGTTCTGAAGTAGCGACCGAAGGGCATCTGCGTGAGCCGCACGTCGAGCGTGTAGAGCACCGCCTTGTCCTCGATCTGCGCGCGCAGGTCTGCAGGCAGGCGCTGGTAAATCTCGATGCCGTCCGCATAGCCAGTGCGACCCATTTTCGGCGCGATGATCATCGGGCGAAGGACGCCCGCATAGTTGAGCTCGTCGTTGTAGGTGTGGTCAAAATGCCAGGGCAGGAACGAGATGAGCTTCTTGCCGTTGTGCTCGACGAGGCCATGGTCGGTGTCGACAACCACCTGGCCGCCATAGTCGATTTCGATCACGCCTTCGGCAAGG
>JAURNJ010000201.1 GCA_030830245.1 Novosphingobium sp.
AGATCGGCGCGCAGGCCCACCTTGATCTGGCCGCGATCGCCAAGCCCGACCAGATCGCAGGTGTCGGTGGTCAGCTTGCGCACGATGGTTTCGAGCGGCATGCGCCCCTCGGCATCGTTCGACACGCCATCGGGGGCAACCCAGCGCCTGAGGTAATAGGTGGGCAGGCTGGCGTCGCAGATGAAGCTGCAGTGCGCGCCGCCGTCGCCAAGGCCGAAGGTGGTCGCCTCGTGCGCCATCATGGTGCGGATAGGCACAAGATCGTTGTCGAGATAGTTGGCGGCGGGCGCATAGATCACGCCGCTGCCATCGACGAGCACGTCATAGGCAAGTTCGACCGCGCTTTTCCCCTCGCGCGCGGCCCGCGCCTCGATGCTGTCTTCCTTGGAAGGCTCGTAGTTCGGATCGTCGGTCATCTCGTACATGCCGCCGAAGCGGTTGGAGAGCATGACACTCATCTCGTCTTCGGCGTCTGCCAGTTCGGCAAGGATCCGCGCCTTGCGGGCCGGATCGCGCAAGGCCGCCAGCCGTTCGGCCGAAGGGAGCTGCGCAACCTCCTGATAGGACGGGCAGGCGAGGAACGGATGGCGACTGAACTCGAAACCGACGATCAGGCCGACCGGTCGCCCTGCGATCTGGGCACGAATCGGCGCGCCGCCCGCACGGGCCTGCTCAACCTTGCCGAGAAGATCGCGCCAGTTATCCGGATTGCGCGGGCTTTGCAGGAGCGAGAGCGAAAGCGGACGGCCGCTTTCGGCAACCATGCGCTCGACGATGCCGAACTCACTGTCCATGTCGTCGAAATCGGAAATGAATTGCAGCACGCCTATACCTGCCCGGCCCAGTTCGCTGGCAATGCCCGTCAGCTCGTCGGAAGCGGCGACATAGGTTGGCGTCAGGGTGCCATCGTTGGCTTTGTGGTTGATCGTTCGCGAGGTCGAAAACCCAAGCGCTCCCGCCTCTATGGCTTCGCGGGCCAACCGCGCCATCTCGGCGATATCCTGCGGCGTCGCAGGATCACGGTCGGCCGCCCTTTCTCCCATCACGAAGACCCGAAGCGGCGCATGGGGAACCTGGGTCGCGATATCGACGTCGAAGGCGCGATCCTGAATCGAGTCGAGGTATTCGGGAAAACTCTCCCAGTTCCAGGGCAATCCGGCGGACATCACCGGCTCGGGAATATCCTCCACCCCTTCCATCAGCGCCATCAGGCGGTCACGATCCTGCGGCTTGCAAGGGGCAAAGCCGACGCCGCAATTGCCTGCCAGGATCGTGGTGACGCCATGCTGCGAGCTGGGCAGCATGCGGTCTGTCCAAGTGGCATGACCATCGTAATGGGTGTGAATGTCGACAAAGCCAGGGGTGACGATGCGCCCGGTCGCGTCGATCTCTTCGCGCCCTTCGCCAGCGACTTCGCCAACTGCGACGATCACGCCGTCCTGCACCGCGACATCGCCGACAAAGCGCGGTGCGCCGGTGCCATCGACAATGGTGCCGCCGCGCACCACGAGATCGTATTGAGCTTTCATGGTATGTGCCTCTCTCTCCAGCCAGCGCCCGTCGCTTGCGGGCGTTTTCGGTCTACCGTGTATCATTTCATCACTACACGGACTTGCGTGCAATGAAAAACGGCGATGGACGGCCGGATGGAAGCGTCAGCGCGCCCCGCGCACCAGCCTGCCCGGCCTTGCCCCGGTTGCCTCGTCCCGCTCACGGGTCATGACCCCGCCGACCATGGTGCCGAGATAACCGCGTCCGTGCTGTAACATGCGCCCGCCACCCTTGGGCAGGTCAAAGAACATCTCGGGCATGTCGTTGCCGACCCGGTCAAAATCGATGAGATTGAGGTCGGCACGCAGGCCGGGCCTGATGAGGCCCCGGTCGCCAAGGCCGTAAAGCCCGGCTGGCTTGCCGGTCAGCTTATGGACCATGGTCTCGATCGGCAGCTTCGGCCCGCGCGTGCGGTCGCGGCTCCAGAAGCTGAGATGGAACGTGGTCATGGCCGAATCGCAGATCATGGTAAGGTGCGCGCCGCCATCGCCCAGACCGCTGACCGTGCTGGGATCGCGCAGCATCTCGTAAGCGGAATCGAGATTGCCATCCGTGTAGTTGAGCAGGAACTTGACCACACAGTGGCGACCGTCATCGGCGCTGAGCGTGTCGTAAACGACTTCCTCCATGGTCCGCCCAGTCCGCGCGGCAAGAACATCAAGGCGCCTGGAGACATCGGGTTCGTAATCAAGCGCGCTGTCGATGACGTAATAGGTTTCCAGCGTGCTCGCAAAGTGAACGATCCGGCCTTCGAGCCGGGGATCGGTGCCGTCACCCGTCTCGGCCAGGATGCGGGCGCGCCGCCCAGGTTCACGCATGGCCTCGGCCCGCTGCGCGCGGGGCAGATGCTCGATTTCCTTGTACGAAGGCCGCGCCTTGAACAGGTGCAGCGAATCGAGGCTGAGGATCAGGCCAAGCCCGCGCGCAGCGACCTGCGGAACGATGTCGAGCCCGCGTGCCCGAGCCTTTTCGGATTCGGCCATCATCAGCGCATATTCGTCAGGCGCATGATCGTAGGAGTGGAGCAGGTAAGTGACCGGCCTGCCTGAGGCTTGCGCAATGCGTTCGATCCGGCGGTGTTCGCCTAGCCGCTCTTCGAGGCTTGCGCCGCCGCCGAAGGTCGCGCCTGCCGCGCCAAGGGGCACGACCTGGAACACGCCCTTGCCAGTTTCGCCCATCGCGGTGGCAAGGCCCAGCATCTCCGCCTCCTCGGCAAAGGTGCCCGGCACATGCTCGCCGGTGCTCGACTTGTGTTCGAGGATACGCGAGCCGGAAACACCGATCGCGCCCGCATGCATCGCGGCGCGAACGTGCTGCTTCATCTGCTCGATATCGTCGGCGGTCGCCATCTCGTGGGTCAGCGCACGCTCGCCCATCACGAACACACGAAGGGGCGCGTGCGGCAAGTGCATCGCCACGTCCATGGTGAAGCGGTTCTGGTCGATCCGGTCGAGATAGTCGGGGAAGCTCGTCCACTTCCAGTCCAGCCCTTCTTCCAGCACGATGCCGGGAATTTCCTCGACGCCTTCCATCAGTTCGATCAGCGGCTTGCGCAGGTCGGGGCGCACCGGCGCAAAGCCGACGCCGCAATTGCCTGCGATTGCGGTAGTGGTGCCGTTGGAAAAGCTTGGCTCCAGTTCCTCGTCCCAGACGAACTGGCCATCATAGTGAGTGTGGATGTCGATAAAGCCCGGCGTCAGCAGCGCACCATCGGCGTCGATCGTGCGATTGGCCGCGCCAGATACCTTGCCGATCTCTGCGATCTTGCCGTCGACCACTGCAACATCGGCGCTGTAGCCGGGCTTGCCGGTGCCATCGATGACAGTGGCGCCGCGAATGACTGTGTCGAACATGGCTTCAATCCTATCTCTTTGGGGACAATCTAGCCCAACAGGCCCGCATCCGCCAGCCTGTCTGCCGCGCCATTCAGATAGTCCAAGTGCTGTTCGATGGTCTTGAACCCGTTGCCCATGGTGTTGATCGCGAAATGGGAGCCGCCGCCATCACGCCATTCGCTTGCGTAGGGCACGATCTCTTCAAGCGGCGTGCCGAGCGATGTGTTGCATTGCGTTCCGAAGCTGGCGATATCGCGCCCCTCCTCTTCGAGGAACCCACGCAGGAAATTGAAGCCCTTCATCGGGTCGGCTTGGGTCCGCGCGAAAATGAAGCCGTCGCCAACCTGCGCCGCGCGCTTCAATGCCGCCTTGGAAAAGCCGCCCATCCAGATAGGAATCTGCCGCTTGGGAGGCGGATTGAGCGTTGCCCTGTCGATACGGTGAAACTCGCCGGTAAAGTCGACTTCCTTGCCGGTCCAAAGAGCGCGCAGCACCTCGACCTGTTCGCTCAGACGCGCGCCGCGCTGACGGAACGGCACACCGAGCGAAGTGTACTCGACATGGTTCCAGCCGATCCCGATGCCCAACGTCAGGCGCTCGCCCGAGAACAGATCCACGTCAGCCGCCTGCCGAGCCACCAGCAGGGTTTGCCGCTGCGGCAGGATCATCACCCCGCTGACGAAGCGGATGTTTTTCGTGATTCCGGCGAGATACGCAAACATCACGAGAGGATCGTGGAACATATCCTTTTCGGTATAGGGACCGGTGAGTTCCGGGTCGCGGTTGGCATGGCTCGCCCCGACGACGTGATCGTAAGCAAGGAAATGCTCGTAGCCGCGTTCCTCGGCGACAAGGGCGAATTCGCGGACCGCATGCGGATTGCCGCCAAGTTCAACCTGCGGATAGATGATTCCGATTTTCACGTGGCTTACTCTCCCTGCCATGGCCGCATACCGCCCCGGCGAACATTGCAGGGATTGGCATGGGCCGTCAGCCGTGCAATGCCCGATCAACCAACAGGATGCCACGACCAGCCCCGAAACTATGTCGGCTGCGCGAGAGGAATGAAAGGCCAAACGATGAAATTTTCCTGCGACATGCCCATCGATTTCACTGACGAAAAGATCGAGTTCAGTTCGATCGAGGCCATCAGCACGATGTCGCGTGCGGTCGAATCGGCTGGTTTCGAAGCGATCTATGTCACCGATCACCCGGCGCCCAGCAGCCGCTGGCTGGCCGGCGGCGGGCACCCGACGCTCGACCCGTTCGTGGCGCTTTCGGTCGCGGCCACCGCTACCACCACGCTCCAGGTGCAGACTCACATCGTGGTGCTGCCCTACCGCAACCCCTTCGTCACCGCGAAGGCCGCGGCATCGCTCGATCACCTGTCGGGCGGGCGGCTGATCATGGGCATCGGCACCGGCTATTCGAAGCCCGAATATGCCGCGGTCGGCGTCGAGTTCGAGGACCGCGGCGAGATCATGACCGAATCGCTCAAGGTCATGCAGATGGCCTGGGCGGGAGAGGTTGTTTCCTACGAAAGCCCGCGCTTCTTCGCGCGCGACACGGTGATCCGGCCGCTACCGGCGAACAAGGAGAGCGTCCGCGTCTGGGCAGGCGGCAATGCCAAACCGGCGATCCGCCGCGCGGTCGATCTGTGCGACGGCTGGTGTCCCTTCCCTGCGGAAGGCGCGCTGCTGCGCACCACCCGCACAGACGAGCTTTCGACCTACGAGCAGCTTCAAGGCATGATCGACTATGCCCACGATCACGCCGCCAAGATCGGACGCTCCAAGCCGCTAACGATCTGCATGGGCACGCTGGGCTATCGCCAAGGCAAGCCCGGCGATCCGGCCTATGCGCAGGAACTGATCGAAGCCTATTCGAAGAACCAGGAAATGGGCATCGAATGGGCGACGACCGGCCTGCCCCATCCTAGCCTGCCCGAATGGCTCGACAACGTGCAGTGGTTCGGTGAGGAAGTCGCCGCCAAGGTCAAATGACCGGCAGGATCTCGGCTGTCTGCTCCGCGATGGCGATTGCCCTCGCGGCGCCTGCCGCGCAGGCAGCCGGAGGGGGAGAAACGATGTCCGAGTCAGCGCCAGCGACCATGGCTGAAGCACAGGCGCAGTGGGACGCAACCATTGCCCGGGCACGCAGCGATCTGCTCGCGCACCGCCATGCCAAGGATCCCGCTCTTCTGGCGCAGGGGCACTATTTCCTCGGCACCCTGCAGACGGTGGCATTCAACATGTATGTTGCGCCGCGCCGGCAATACCCGGCGTTCTACACCCAATCGTTCTTCATGCCCTTCGAGCTGACCTGGGGCACGCAGAACCCCGATTTCCTGAATCACAACGCCTTTCTCGACGGTGCGCATACCTATCGCATCTGGGGCAATGCCAAGGGCTCTTACTGGACGACGATCCAGGCCATGGCAGGCTTCTGGGGCGATGATAAAATGGCCATGCTCGGCCACATTGACTTCGACGATATCCCAATTGCCGAGAACGGCGATTTCGAGATCTTCATGGGGCCGAACCCGCCCACCGATACTGGGGGCAAGACCTGGCTGAAGCTCGATCCCGAAGCGCGCAACGTCATGCTGGCTGTGCGCGAGGTCTATATGGACTGGGGGCGGGAACGGATTCTTGATCTGCACATCGAAACGCTTGACCGCGACGTGCCCGCACCGATGTGGTTCGACGAGGCCGAGATGGCCCGCCGCTATGCCAAGGCGGCGAAATTCGTCGACTATGCATGGAAGTTTTCCAGCGGGCAGATGGCCCCTTCGAAGGAAGAGGCTCCGGTCAACCGTTTCAAGACCGATGGCACGGCTGGTCAGCACGGCGGATTTCCCGTTGCTGCCTATATCGGCATGGATTACCAGATCGGCCCAATGGACGCGCTGATCATCGAGATGACCGCGATCGAGGCGCGCTACTGGGGATTCCAGACATCGAGCGTCTGGGGCCAGACCAACGATTATTCGTATCACCAGAGCTCGCTCAATGCCGAGCAGGTCCGCACGGATGCGGACGGCAAGGTGCGCCTCGTATTGTCGCTCACCGATCCCGGCGTGCCCAACTGGCTCGATCCGGTGGGGATCGGCACCGGCTCGGTGCTATTGCGCTGGTACAAGGCCAAGGGCACGGCGACGCCGGAAACCCGGCTCGTGCCGCTGGCCGACCTGCGCAAACACCTGCCCGCAGATACGCCGACCATGTCGCCAGCCCAACGCGCCGAACAACTCAAGGCTCGAGCCCGCGCCTCGCTGCGCCGTTTCAAGCAATAGGGCCGGAACAATGCCCACAATCTATGACAACGACACCCGTGCGGACCTGGAACGCGTCTATGCCCCGGTGTTCGAAGAGTTCACCGGCACCTTCAGCCCCGATGGCCTGATCGCCGAAGCGCGAGCCGCCACCGGCCTCGCCGATCTCGGCGGCGAGGCGATGCACGAGCCGGGCTTCCTCACGCGCTTGACCGCGCTGTGCAACGCGCTCGAGACAGAGGCCAACCTGACGGCGCTCGGCCGCACCCGCGCCCATTGCCGCCTACTAGCCATGGTCATCTCGCGGCTGCGCATTGTCGACTACGTGAGGCAATCGCCCGACCTGCCCGCAATCCGCGCACCGCTTGTCGGCACCGGCATGCCGCGTTCGGGCACCAGCTTCTTTCAGGCCTTGCTGGCGCAGGACCCCGGCAATCTCGTGCCGCGCACCGGGCAGGGCATTGTTCCGATCCCGCCACTCGGCGTCCTGTCGGAAGAACAGGCCCGGCTCGACCTGACCTGGAAGATGCTCCAGTTCCATGGCTTCGATTCAGACGAAGTCAATGCCATCCATCCCTTCGCCCCCGATGCCGAGGACGAGGACGTGCTGTTTCAGGAAGCGGCCTGCTGCGCGCTGTTCTCCGGCTTCTACAATGTGCCGAGCTATGTCCCGGTCCAGCAAGCGGGATACGCAGAGCAGATCGCCTGGCAGAAGCAGCTGATGCAGCTGATCCAGGCCAATCACCCCAGCAAGCGCTGGGTCCTGAAGGCGCCGGAATATGTCACCAAGCTCGACGAGGTGCTGGAGCACTACCCGGACGCGATGATCTTCGTGAACCATCGCGATCCGGCGCGGACCATCGCCTCGATCGCAAGCCTCTACATCACCTTCCAGTCGGTCAATTCCGACTTCTCGGTGCCGGGCGAATACCTCGGACCGCCGCTGCTCAAAGGTCAGGCCGCCTCGATTGACGCGCTCGAGAAATGGCGCGAGGCGCATCCCCAGGTGAAGATCGTGGATGTTCACTACAAGGGGCTCGTGGCCGATCCGGTCGACACTGCCGAAACGGTTTACGGCGCATTCGGGCTTGATCTGTCTGCCGAGGCAAGAAGCGCGATGACCCATTGGTTGGCCGAAAGGAATCGCCACGGCCAAGCGCAAAGCGGAGTCAAGCATTCTTACTCGCTCGAAGACTTCGGCCTCAGCGAAGACATGGTCGAAGAGGCCTTCGGCGGCTATCTCAACCGCTACGACATCGAGCGCGAGCGCCGATAGGCAGCTCGCCATCCAGCCCTAGAACGCGCGGTCCTCGAAGCCTTCGCGCATCCATTCGCACATCAGATCGGTGCAGCGGCGGCTAAGCAGTTCAGCAATGTCGCCGTCGCCATTGGCAATCGCGCGGGCAAGCCGCGCGCGCAACGCTCGATATGTCGCCATGTTGCCCAGCCTCAGCACCATGCGCTCGTCATTGCGCGGGGCATTGGCGGAAAAGTCGCTGGTGATCGCGACCATCAGTTCGAGCACGCTGTTTCCCGCCATCTTTGCAAGGAAGTTCACGAACTCGCGCTCGCTGCGCATGAAGGCGGCGTAACCCTGGATGTTCTTCTCATCGACCGTCGTGTCGTCGCGCTCAGCGAATTCGCGAAGCGTGGCAATGGCCTGCGGGTCGCGGTTGCGGGCCGCCAGCCTGGCCAGCTCCGCATAGAACATGGGGGTGGTTTCAGTAAGCTCGACGTATGTGGCGTTGCGGGTGCGCAAATAGACCGCTGCCATGCGGCTGACCGTCAGGCTGCTCGGGCGGCGTGCGAAATAGCCGCCGCCCACGCCGCGCCGAACAGTGACGAGGTGTTCCTGCGCGATCCTCGCCGTTGCCTGCCTGAGAGTGGGCTTGCTGACACCGAAACGGATGACGAGATCGTCTTCCGAACCGAGAAATTCCCCTTCTTCGGATGCCAGAGCAATTTCGCGAAGCTCACGGGCGGCGAGATCGACAGCGGATTCGCCACGACTTGCCCCCATCTGTTTGCGGCTTGTCGCCAACCCCTTTGCCTCCGCCTGCCCGCAATTGCGTGCGCCTACAATGCGCCACCGTCTCTCATACCGGGTATGCAGCCTCAATAGAGATAAGACAATGCTCTAAGCGGCTAATCGGCAGGGCGATCAAGCGCCTTCACATGGGCCACAACCGACTCGGCCAAGGCGGCCAGATCGTAACCACCTTCAAGGCTCGAGACGATTTTCCCGCCACAGTGCCTGCCTGCGAGCGCAACTAGCTCGCCGGTCAACCACGCATAATCCGCTGCTTCCAGCCGCATCTGCGCCAGCGGATCGGCAGCATGCGCGTCGAAACCTGCCGAAACAATCAGCAGATCCGGCGCGAACGCCTCTATCGCCGGCAGCAGATCGCGCTCCCATGCGTGCCTGAATTCACGGCTGCCGCTGCCCGGCGCCAGTGGTGTGTTCGCAATGTTGTTGGCCACGCCGCGCTCGTGCCGCTCACCCGATCCGGGATAGAGCGGGCTCTGGTGCGAGCTGGCGAAGAACAGCATGGGATCGTCCCAGAAGGCGGCCTGCGTGCCATTGCCGTGATGCACGTCGAAATCGGCAACGGCGATGCGCGCAAGGCCGTGCCGGCTGCGGGCGTGCTGCGCCGCCACGGCGACATTGTTGAACAGGCAGAAGCCCATCGCCCGGTCCGGTTCGGCATGATGGCCGGGCGGACGCACGGCAGCAAAGGCGGCTTGCGCCTTGTCCTCTACCACCAGGTCGACGGCGAGGATTGCTGCACCGGCTGCTCGCAGCGCCGCCTCGATCGATCCGGAACTGACAATCGTGTCGGCATCGAGCGCGGCATTCTGGCCTTCGGGCACCCGGATGGCCAGCATGGCGTCGACGTGCGCCTCGCAATGCACTGCCGCAAGCTGCCCGGCGCTTGCACGCGGGGCCTCATGGCGCTGCAAGCCGGGAATTTCCGCGGCCTCGATCGCTTCTAGCACGGCAGTCAAGCGCGCGATCCGCTCCGGATGACCAGGGCCGGTATCGTGTTCGAGGTAGGCGGGATGAGTGACAAGCGCGATGGTCATGGCGGCTCCGATTGGCGCGATCGTTCATTCGCACTTGCCCTGATGCGCCGCAAGGTATCTCATGGGGCCGAAATAGCGGGAGCGGAGCGATGAAATGGCAGCTTGCAGCAGCAGGGCTGGCGATGGCGATGGCGATGGCGATGGCAACTGGAACCACGTCCTTGGCTGACCCGCTACCCGAATTCCAGCAGGGCCGCGCAGGATCGATCCTTGGCACCCCGGCTCAGATTGAGGCCGACCGCCGCACCTTGCGCATCTACAACAGCAAGCAGGTCCAGGCCGCCATCGACGAGCTTGCAGCCTGGTACGAAAAGAACCCTGTCGCCGAGCTGCCCGACGCGCGCAAGACGCTTCGCCGTGCTGCCGAGGCGATGGCTCTGGCGCAAAGCCACGGCGTCGTCGCAGCCCAGCCCGACCGCCCTGCGGCGCTGTGGGGCACAACCGGGCCACATTCCTGGGGCGACGTGGTGCTCCCGGTCGGCGGGGTGATGATCGACAATCCCGACAATATCTATCGCGGCATCCCGATCGACGGGGCGGCAAGCTATGTCATCGAAGGGCGCGTGATCCATCCCGCCCCGGTCCAGCAGACGATGGTGCTTCACAACGAAAAGTCGGGCGCGGACCCCAACCAGAAGGTCAAGAGCCAGGAGGCCGAAAACGGCGCAGTCTCGCTGGACACCTTGCCCGTGGCACGCGACGGCAGCTTCACGGTGACGGTCGATGCATCGCCAGTGAACGGGCGGACCAACCACTTGCAGTCCGATCCGGCGGTGCACGACGCTTATATTCTCGTGCGCGATACGATCCCCGACTGGTCGCGCCAGAACCCGGTGCAGCTCAGCGTCAGGCGCGTCGCGGGTCTGCCGCTTAGGCCACCGCAAAGCGAAGGCGAGCTGGCGAAGAAGGCCGCAGCCCTGACGGGCTCGGTCGCGCGCTATTTCATGACCTGGGCCAAGCAGCGCTTTTACGACAAACCTGCCAACACCTATTCCCACCAGTTCGACCGGGCGAGCGGTTGGGGCGCAGTGGGCTGCGGTTGGTACCAGCTCGAACCGGACGAGGCGCTGGTGGTGACGCTCGACCGGCGCAGCGCCGCCTATCTCGGGTTCCAGCTTTCCGACGCATGGGGGCAAGGCCAGACCAGCGAATATCTCGCCAATCTCGGCAGCCTTTCAGGCGATCAGGCAAGCGCCAATGCGGACGGCAGTTACACCTATGTCATTTCGGCGAGCGATCCAGGGGTTCACAACTGGCTCGATACGGCAGGCCTGCGCACCGGCACCTTCTGTACGCGCTGGCAGGCGATGCCCGAAGGCGTGAAAGCGGTCGGCGCAGTGCGCGAGACGAAAGTGGTCAAGCTGGCCGCGCTGGACGCAGCCCTGCCTGCCGAAACCGTTCGGGTTACCGCAGCCCAACGAGCCGAACAAATCGCGCAGCGGAGCAGGGACTATGCCAGGCGATTGCAGTATTGAAGCCTAAAGGCGCAGGTCGCTCGCGCTGTCATCGAACAGGTGCTTCAGATCGTAGAGGACGTGGTTGGGGCGGCATAATGCGCCAAAGGTTTCGGCCCCGGCCTCGCGGAATTGCCGGTGCGCCACTGCCACGACAAGCCCGTCGTATGAACCCGGCTGAGGCGTTTCGACCAGTTCGAGGCCATATTCCGCCCTCGCCTCCTCCGGATCGACCCAGGGATCGTGGACATCGACCGCGCAGCCGAAGCTTCTCAGTTCGGAAATCACGTCTACCACCCGCGTGTTACGCAGGTCGGGGCAATTTTCCTTGAACGTCAGACCCATGACCAGCACCCGCGCGCCATCGACGTGGATACGCCGAGCAATCATCGCCTTGACCAGTTGGCCTGCAACATAGGCGCCCATGCCATCGTTGATCCGCCGTCCTGCGAGGATCACGTCGGGATGGTAACCGAGCATCTGCGCCTTGTGGGTGAGGTAATAGGGATCGACACCGATACAGTGGCCGCCAACCAGTCCGGGCCGGAAATCGAGGAAGTTCCACTTGGTTCCCGCCGCAGCCAGCACTGCCTGCGTATCGATGCCCATGCGGTTGAAGATGATCGCCAGCTCGTTGATCAGAGCTATGTTGAGATCGCGCTGCGTGTTCTCGATCACCTTGGCGGCTTCGGCAACCCTGATGCTCTGGGCGCGGAAGGTGCCCGCAGTGACGATGCGGCGGTAGAGCGCATCAATGCGCTCTGCAGCCTCGGAGGTCGAGCCGGACGTAACCTTGACTATGTCCGGCAAGCGGTGCGCCTTGTCGCCCGGATTGATCCGCTCGGGCGAATAGCCGACGGTGAAGTCGCGGTCGATGGCAAGGCCCGAGGCAGCTTCCAGCACAGGCACGCAGTCTTCCTCGGTGCAGCCGGGATAGACTGTCGATTCTTAGATCACCGTATCTCCCGGTTTCAGCACCGAGCCGACCGTGAGCGAAGCAGCAAGAAGCGGGCCCAGATCGGGGCTCTTGTGCCGGTCCAGCGGGGTTGGCACGGTGACGATGAACACGTTGCAGCCTGCCAGATCGGCTTGCTCGCTGGTGAAGGTCAGATGCTCCACCGCTGCCAGCTCTTCCGGGCTGGTTTCGAGCGTATCGTCCCTGCCCTGGCGCAAGGCAGCCACCCGCGCCTCCTTGATGTCGAAGCCGGTAACCGGAAGCACCTTGCCGAATTCGACTGCCAGGGGCAGGCCGACGTAGCCCAGGCCGATCACGGCAATGCGGACTTGGTCAAGCCAGTCTGATGTGTCGCTCACGCTTGCCTTACTTTCCGAAATAGTCGCGATACCAGGCGACGAACTGCGCCACGCCGTCGCGATAGTCGGTCTGCGGCTTGTAGCCGGTCAGCCGCTGGAGCAACGAGGCATCGGCCCAGGTGGCGGGCACATCGCCCATCTGCATCGGCATGAAATTGCGCTGCGCTGTCTTGCCGAGACTGGTTTCTATGGCCTCGACGAAATCGAGCAGGCGCACCTTGTCCGAATTGCCGATGTTGACGACGCGATAGGGCCCGGCTGGCGAAAGACTGTCACCCGGTTCGATGTCCGCCGGGCTTTCGGGTTTCACCGGCGGCGTGTCGATCAGAAGGCGGATACCGCGCACCAGATCGGTGACGAAGGTGAAATCGCGATACATATCGCCATGGTTGTAGATATCGATCGGACGGTCATCGAGCATCGCCTCGACGAATTTGTAGAGCGCCATGTCGGGCCGGCCCCAGGGTCCGTAGACTGTGAAGAAGCGAAACATGGTGACCGGCAGGTTCCACAAGTGGGCATAGGAATGGCCCATCGCTTCGTTGGCCTTCTTGGTCGCGGCATAGATGGTTAGCGGCGTGTCCGCCTTTTCGGTTTCGGTGAAGGGCATCTCCTCGTTCGCACCATAGACCGAGGAAGTAGAAGCCATCAGCAGGTGCGACACCTCGAGCCTGCGCGCGGCTTCCATCACGTTGAACGTGCCGACAATGTTGCTGTCTATATAAGCGCGCGGGTTTTCAAGGCTGTAGCGAACCCCGGCTTGCGCCGCGAGGTGTACGATCGCTTCCGGCCGGAATGCCTCAGCGGCCTGCCACAGCGCCTGCTCGTCTTCCAGCATCGCCTCGCATGCGGAAAAGCGCGGGTTCTGCAGCAGCATCTGATGGCGACGACGCTTCAGCGAAACGTCGTAGTAATCGGTCATCCCGTCGAACCCGAACACCGCGAAGCCCTCGTCGAGCAGCAGTCGCGCGAGATGGAAGCCGATGAACCCGGCCGTGCCAGTAACCAGAATGCGCCGTGCGTCGTTCACGATTGTCCCTGTCGAACCAAACTTGACCTGACCCCAACGTAAACGGAATTCCTTGCAAAATCATGCTTGCTTGCCAGCCCACGGTGCGAAAGAACGCGTGGCGAGAGGAAACAGGCAGATGAGCGCGCTCAAGGGCATCAGGGTTTGCGATTTTACCGGGCAGTTGGCGGGCGCGGCAGCGACCAAGTGGCTGGCGGCTTTCGGCGCGGAAGTGATCCGCATCGAGGACCCGACCAACCAGGGCGCATGGGACGTGCTGCGAAACACGCCGCCCTTCGTTGACGAGAGGCGCGGCACCGATCTTGGCGGCGGGTTCAATAACCACAATGTCGGCAAGCTCGGCATCACGCTCAATCTCAAGACCGCCAGAGGGCGCCAAATACTTGAAGAGATTATTGCAAAATCCGACCTCGTGACCGAGAATTTCGCCGCAGGCGTGCTCGAACGGCTTGGCTTCGGTTACGAGCGCCTGCGACAGATCAAACCCGATATCATCTATGTCTCCAACTGCGGCTTCGGCCATGCCGGACCCTATCGAGACTTCAAGACCTGGGGGCCGATCGTCCAGGCACTGTCGGGCCTGACTTTCAACTCCGGCCTGCCCGATCGCGAGCCGGCGGGCTGGGGCTTCAGCTACATGGATCACACCGGAGGCCATTACATGTCGATGGCGATCCTGCTGGCGCTGTTTCACCGCATGCGCACTGGCGAGGGGCAATGGGTCGACATGGCCTGTTGCGACACCGCATTGACGCTGCATGGCCCGGCCCTGCTCGACTACACGGTCAACGGGCGCAAGGCGCGGCGCGAAGGCAGGCCTATCGGCAATCGAAGCGAATGGCCCGCGCGGGCACCGCACGGCATCTATCGCGCTCTTGGCGAGGATCAATGGATCGCGATTGCATGTCGCAGTGATGCGGAATGGCAGACGCTCTCCGCAGTGATAGGCGAGGAATGGGCCAAGGAGGCACAGTGGCGCTCGCTCGAAGGTCGCCTTACCGCGCAGGACGAGCTGGACCGGGCGATGGTCGAATGGTGCGCGGGGCAGGACAAGTTCGACCTGCACAAACGCCTTCAGCAGGCAGGGATCGCCGCTGCTGCCGTGCTCGACGCGCGCGAGCGCATCGACCTCGATCCTGCAAACGACCTCTTCGATCTGTGGCCCGAGGTAACGCATACTGCGATGGGCAAGGTACGGGTCGATGGCCTACCGGTGCGGTTCTCGAAAACCCCGCAGGAAATCAGCCGGGGCGCGCCGTGCCTTGGCGAGCATAATGAGCAAGTGCTGTCCGGTTTGCTGGGCATGACCAGCGCGGAAATTGCCGACCTGCGCGCGGAGGGTGTGATATGAGCGCGCTTTCCGGAATCCGGGTGATCGAGCTGGCGCACGAGCGCTGCGCCTTTGCAGGCAAGCTGCTGGCCGACATGGGCGCGGACGTAATCGTGATCGAACCGCTGACAGGGGCGGCCTCGCGCGGTTATGCGCCTTTCGTCGATGACGTGCCCGACCCCGAGCGCAGCCTTAACTGGTGGCATTACAACACCTCGAAGCGCGGCGTTGCGCTCGATTGGTCTAAGCCCGAGGGTCGCGATGCCCTGCTCGCGCTCACCGCAGGCGCAGACCTGCTGCTCGAAGCCGAAGACCCCGGTACGCTCGCAGCAGCGGGCCTTGGCGATGATGTGCTCACCGGCGCCCTGAAACGGCTGATCCACGTCTCGATCACGCCATTCGGCCCCGAAGGTCAGCGTAGCCGGGAACACGCCACGGACCTCACCCTGCTCGCCAGCGGCGGCGTTGCCATGGTATGCGGCTACGACGACCACACCTTGCCCCCGATCCGGCCGATGGGCGATCACGGCTATGCCATGGGCGTGCATTTCGCCGTGCAGGCAGCGCTTACCGCTCTGGTCTGGCGCGAGATGGGCGGCGAAGGCCAGAAAATCGACGTTTCGCTCAATGCCGCGGCCAATGTCACGACCGAGCTGTCGAGCTACACCTGGCTTATCGCCCAACAGCCTGTGCAGCGCCAGACCGGGCGCCACGCGAGCACCTATGCCTCGATGCCCGCGCAGTATCGCTGCAAGGACGGGCGCTA
>JAURNJ010000026.1 GCA_030830245.1 Novosphingobium sp.
ATGCCGATGGCATCGGTTGCCACGAGGTAATCGACTTCGCCCGACTGGTAGAGCGCGACCTGTGCATTGCGGGTCTGCGGGCTGAGTGCTCCCATCACCACGGCAGCACCGCCGCGAAACCGCCGCAGCATCTCGGCAATCGCGTAGACCTGTTCGGCCGAGAAGGCGACGATGGCGCTGCGTGGCGGAATACGCGACAGTTTGCGCGCACCGGCATGGCTCAGCGTTGAAAACCGTGGCCGCGTGACAACTTCGGCGCCGGGCAGGAGCTTCCTCACCATTGGTTCGAGCGACGACGAACCGAGCAGCATGGTTTCCTCGCGCCCGCGTGCGTGCAGCAGCCGGTCGGTGAATATGTGGCCACGCTCACGGTCGGCGGCCAGCTGCGCTTCGTCGAGAGCGACGAAAGCGAGGTCCGCCATGACCGGCATGGCTTCCGCCGTGCACAGCAGCCAGCGCGCATCCTTGGGCTCGATCCGCTCCTCGCCGGTAATCAGCGCGACCCGGTTTTCGCCCTTGATCGCGCAGACCCGATCGTAAACCTCGCGCGCCAACAGCCGAAGCGGAAAGCCGATCATGCCGCTTGAATGGGCGCAGAGTCGCTCGATGGCGAGATGGGTCTTGCCGGTGTTGGTCGGACCAAGCACAGCCTTGATCCGCACCGCTTCGCGATGCGCAGGACTGCCGGGCGATGAATGCGAAGCCATGGCTTTGCCAAGGTGGCACTGGCGGCTGTTGCAAACAAGCCTCTGGCCCGCGCAATCCGCTGCCGATTTCAACAAAAATTAGGCTGGGATTAACCTTGAGCGGGCAGAAGGTACCAGCAGTTGGCCCGTCGTTTTCGGGCTGAACCGGGATCGGGGCAAAGTGCGCTACAGGCGGGAAACCAGTGCCGGCTCGCCGGAATCGGGCGAAAACGCGGCGCTTTCAAGCTCAATGCAGCTTGAGAGTGCGGCGCTTGCCGACTTGCGCACGCGACTGGCGCAGGGTGCCGATGCGCTCAAAATGCGGATCGAACAAGGTTGCCATGCAATCGAGCTCGCTCCGGACCTTGCTCAGGACATTGGCAGCAAGCGATGGTTTCGCGGGCTTGGCACCATGCTGGGTCTCAGCCTCGTCGCAGTCTCGTTCTGGCCCGATCTCACCGCCGTCGAGGCCGCGACCGCCATGCCGGTAGACCAGCCGGTGCGCGATGAGTTTCGCAGCCAGATAATCATGCCACTCGCGCTCGGCGCAGACAGCGGCCATCGCATGGGTGCAACACCGCTCGTCCGTCCGCTCGGCTCAGCGCCAGAGCGCCCGACCGTCCAGATGGTCGCCACGCTTGGCCAGGGAGACAGCTTTCCTCGGATGCTCCAGCGTGCCGGAGTTGGCAGCGGCGATGTTGCCCGCGTGGCCCAGATGGTCACGCAGGCCGTTTCCCTCGGCGATATCGAGCCGGGCACACAGTTCGACATGGTATTGGGCAGGCGCACCGCAGCGCAGCAGGCGCGGCCACTCGACAAACTCGAGTTCCGGGCGCGTTTCGATCTCGACCTCGCGATCTCCCGGCAAAACGGTACCCTCGTGCTCGAACGCCAGCCGATTGCGGTCGATGCGACGCCGCTGCGCATTCGCGGGAAAGTCGGCTCGGCGGGGCTCTATCGTTCGGCCCGTGCTGCCGGGGCGCCGCTTAAGGCCATCGAGCAATACCTGCGCGCCATCGACGAGCATGTCAGTATCGAAAGCGATCTCTCGCCGCAGGACACTTTCGACATCGTCATCGGCTACAAGCGTTCGGCCAGGGGTGAGCGCCAGGTCGGCGAATTACTCTATGCAGGGCTCGAGACGGGCGCAAAACCGCGCCTTCAGCTCTTGCGTTGGGGCCGTGACGGCATGTTCTAGGAGGCTTCCGGCATTGGCCGACAAACCTCCAGCTACTTCCAGCCAGTCGCCGGGCGGCTCAGTTCGCGCTTCGGCATGCGCCGCCACCCCATCCTCGGGTATCGTCGCATGCATGCCGGAATCGACTATGCCGCAAGTTATGGCAGTGCGATCGTCGCGGTCAGCGACGGTCTGGTTTCCTATGCAGGACGCCATGGCGGACACGGCAAATATGTCCGCATCGAACATGGCGGCGGCCTGGGTTCGGGATATGCGCACATGAGCAACATTGCCGTCAGCCCGGGCACCCGCGTGCGTGCGGGACAGGTGATCGGCTATGTCGGCTCGACCGGGCTTTCGACGGGACCGCACCTCCATTTCGAGGTCTATCGTGGCGGCAGCAAGATCGATCCTATGTCTGTGCGATTTGTCTCGCGCCCTTCAGTTACCGGGACGGAACTGGCGGAATTCCGCTCTCGCCTGAAGAGCCTCAAGCAGGTGCCCGTTGGCGAAGCGCTGAAGGACATGCGCCGCGCGAGCGCACCGGCGGTTCAGCCCAATCGCGAAATCGACCGGCCGGCGCAGAGTGTTGACCGGACGGGAACGGTTCGGCTCGCCGCACTTCGCTAAGGTGCATTGAAGCCGGGGTCGATTTGCGGCAATCCCGCCTTCATGACCGGAACCTATCCCGCAACCCGCCTGCGCCGCACCCGCACCGCGCAGTGGAGCCGTGCGCTTCACCGCGAAAACCACCTTTCGCCGAGCGACCTGATCTGGCCACTATTCGTGACCGAGGGCTCCGGTGTCGAGGAACCGATCCCCACCTTGCCGGGCGTGTCGCGCTGGTCGGTCGATCTGATCGGGAAACGGGCGAAAGAGGCGGCGGCGCTGGGCATTCCCTGCGTGGCGCTGTTTCCCAATACGCAGCCGGACCGCCGCAGCGAGGACGGGGCCGAAGCACTCAATCCCGATAACCTGATGTGCCACGCGGTGCGCGCGATCCGCGATGCTTGCGGCAACGACATTGGCGTGCTCACCGATGTCGCGCTCGACCCCTATACCAGCCACGGGCAGGACGGACTGATCGATGCGGTGGGCTATGTGCTCAACGACGCCACGGTCGACGCGCTGGTCGGCCAGGCGCTCAACCAGGCAGCGGCGGGGGCCGACATCATCGCGCCTTCGGACATGATGGACGGTCGCGTCGGCGCGATCCGCATGGCGCTCGAACGACAAGGCCATGCCAATGTCCAGATCATGAGCTATGCCGCGAAATATGCCTCGGCCTTCTACGGTCCGTTTCGCGATGCCGTGGGCTCGCGCGGGTTACTCAAGGGCGACAAGAAGACCTACCAGATGGACCCGGCCAATGCCGAGGAAGCGCTGCGCGAAGTCGCCATGGATCTCGCCGAGGGCGCGGACAGCGTGATGGTCAAGCCCGGCCTGCCCTATCTCGATATCGTTCGCGCCGTGAAACAGCGCTTCGAGGTGCCGGTCTTCGCCTATCATGTCAGCGGCGAATATGCGATGATCGAGGCGGCAGTTGCCGCCGGGATCGGCGAGCGCGAGGCGCTGGTGATGGAGACGCTGCTCGCGCTCAAGCGGGCGGGATGCTCCGGCATTCTCACCTATCATGCCGATTTTGCTGCGAGATTGCTGAACGCGTGATTGCTCGTCCGGCACCTGTCGCCCGCGGACTGTTCGTCGCGACGATCCTGGTCGGCAGTTTCCTGCTGTTCCTGGTGCAGCCGATGGTTGCCCGCATGGCGCTGCCCATGCTGGGCGGCGCGCCCAACGTGTGGAACAGCGCGATGATCGTCTATCAGGCGCTCCTGCTCGCGGGATATGCCTATGCGCATTGGCTGTCCCGCGCGACGCCCGGTCGGCAAGCAGTGCTTCATCTTGCGCTCCTTGTTGCCTGCGCGATCACCCTGCCAATCGGCATGGCGGCCTCGGCCCAGTTTGCGCCGGGCTGGGAAGCGCTGTGGGTGCCGCTGCTGCTGCTCATGTCGATCGGCCCGGCATTTTTCATCGTGTCGGCGCAAGCGCCGCTGATGCAGCGCTGGTTTGCGTCCCACCCCGATGCAGGCGAGCCCTGGGCGCTTTACGCGGCATCGAACGTCGGCAGCTTTGTGGGTCTCATGGCGTATCCCCTGCTTGCTGAGCCGCTGCTCTCGCTTGAAGGGCAAAGCCTGGCCTGGAGCCTGGGCTATGCGATGCTCGTGGTGCTGGTGGCAGCCTGTACCTGGGCGCGGCGGACGGGGATCGGCGTCCCGACAGTCGAGGTTCCTGCTGCAGACAGCGATGCAACCCGCGTCGGCTGGCGACGCTGGCTGCACTGGATCGCGCTTTCGGCCGTGCCATCCGGTCTGATGCTCTCGACCACGGCCCACCTCACCACCGACATCTTTGCGATGCCGTTGCTGTGGGTGATCCCGCTCGGCCTATACCTGTTGAGCTTCGCCAACGCCTTTGCCGACAATCGAGACCTTGCCTGGTCGTTCGCGTTGATCGCGCCGGCCGTTGTTCTCCTGTGCGGCAGCCTTGCCATGATTTCGCACGGCTCGGGAGGCACGCTGATCGCGCTCGCCAGCCTCATCCTGCTGTTCAGCGTGGCGGTGACGCTCCACTCGCGTCTTTACGAGCTGAGACCGGCAACCGAGCACCTCACCAGCTTTTATCTTGCCATGTCGCTGGGTGGAGCATTGGGCGGCGCTTTCACTGCCATAGTCGCGCCGCTGCTGTTCGACTGGGTCTGGGAGCATCCACTGCTGATTCTCGCTGCGGTTGCCCTCATGCCTTTGCCGAGCCTGCTCGACTGGTATCGCAAGGACGACCTCGATCCCCAGCTGGCGCGGATTGCCCTGATCGTCTTCGTCCTGTTTGCCGCCGGTCTTGCCTGGATGCTCTACAATGTCGTTTCGGACCGGCAGGAAGGGCTGGCGCGCGTGTTCCTGACCATCATGCTGAGCGGCATGGGCCTGCTGCTCACAGCCTGGCGCTGGGTGTTTTTTGCCGTGCTGCTTGCCATGATGCTGGCCCAGGGCGGCGTCGATACCATAGAGACGAGCCTGAATGGCGAGC
>JAURNJ010000202.1 GCA_030830245.1 Novosphingobium sp.
GGCATCGAACCAGCCGCAGCGGCGTTTGCGCCCCGTCACCGTGCCGAACTCGTGTCCGCGCTCACCAAGCCGCTGGCCCACCTCGTCTTCCAGTTCGGTGGGGAAGGGACCGGAGCCGACGCGCGTCGTATAGGCCTTGACGATGCCCAGCACGTATCCGGTCGCCGACGGGCCCAGGCCCGATCCGGAAGCAGCCGTGCCACTCACGGTATTGGACGATGTTACAAAGGGATAGGTGCCGTGATCGACATCGAGGAGCACGCCTTGCGCGCCTTCGAACAGAATGCGCGCGCCTGCCTTCTTGATCGTGTTGAGCCGCCGCCAGACCGGCTGGGCATAGGCAAGCACGAAGGGTGCGATCGCACGCAGCTCTGCGATCAGCGCCGCGCGATCGACCGGCGGCTGGTCAAACCCGGCGCGCAACGCATCGTGATGCGCACAGAGCCGGTCGAGCTGCGGGCCGAGCGCATCGAGGTGGGCAAGGTCGCACACCCTGATCGAGCGGCGACCGACCTTGTCCTCGTAGGCAGGCCCGATTCCGCGCCCGGTCGTACCGATCTTGCCCGCGCCCGCCGCTGCCTCGCGCAGGCCGTCAAGCTCGCGGTGGATGGGCAGGATGAGCGGGCAATTATCTGCAATCGCGAAATTTTCCGCCGATATTGCAACACCCTGTGCCTCAAGCTTGGCGATTTCCTCTTTAAGGTGCCAAGGGTCGAGTACGACGCCGTTACCGATATAGGAGGGCGTGCCGCGCACGATCCCGGACGGCAGCAGACTGAGCTTGTAGGTCTGTTCGCCCACCACCAGCGTGTGCCCGGCATTGTGACCGCCCTGAAAGCGCACCACAGCATCGGCGCGGCTGGCCAGCCAGTCGACGATCTTGCCCTTGCCTTCATCGCCCCACTGGGCGCCGATGACAGTAACGTTGGCCATGGATAGAGTCCCTCACCCTGCCGGGATGATCCGCAAGCGCCCTTCGACAGGACTCGGCGCAAGGGATAGGACGAAAACGGCCAGGGGCCGCGATGCGGGCCGGCCTTTAGCGGTGGCTCGGACATGGGTCAAGCGCGCACCCTGCCGGGCTCCGGGTCCGCAGTTCGTTAACCAATATTTCCAACCGCATTAGGGGGATTTCAACGAAGTCCACGCAGGGATTGGCAGGAAATATGAACGCGTCAACGCGGTCTGGGAGTTTCGCGAGAATAGATGGCTGGCAGAGGTTTCTTTAGGAGCCTGACCGACAGGGGACAATCTGCCTCGCCAAAAGCGGGTGCGGAGCTGCCCGGAAACGTCATCCGTCCTGACGACGCCAAGGCGCGGCTGGGCATCCTCGAAGACTTCGAAAGGGCCGGATTCGGCTGGCTTTGGGCAAGCGATGCCGATGGCTGCCTAATCTACATTTCCGAAAGCGCCGCGCAGAGCACGGGCAAGCAACCTGCCGACATTCTGGGCAAGCACCTTACCGAACTGTTCGAAACCGACCCGGACAACCCGGACGAACGATCCGACCGGCCGTTCAAGTTCCAGCTGAGCGCGCGCAGCCGCATCGTCGATCTTGTCGTGCGATTCGCGCTGGGCAAGTCGAAGCACGAGGCCAAGCAGACCTGGTGGTCGTTTTCCGCGCAACCGAACCTGGACGGGGCCGGCAGCTTCAAGGGCTATCGCGGCATCGCCAAGGACATCACCGTCGAATACGAGCGCAAGCTGATGGATTCGCGGCTGGCGGAATATGATTCGCTGACCGGCCTTGCCAACCGGCACCGCATGTCGAAAGACCTCAACAGCGCCAAGATCATCGCCGCGATCATGGGGCTCGCAAATGCGCTTGGCATGGATGTCGTGGTGGAAGGGGTGGAAGCCTTCGACCAGCTGGAAGTGGTCAAGGGAATGGGCGCGAAGTACGTGCAGGGTTGGATCTTCTCGAAGGCGCTGGCCATCGAGGTGGTCAGGGACCGCATGTCGACCGGCGAGTTCCGCATCGAGCCGGACGGTCCGGACCATTACCGTTCCGACCGCCGCACCGTGTTTCGCCGCATCGGCATCATCCACGAGGATCATCGCTATGCCGGCGTACTGCGCGATCTTTCGCGCACTGGCGCACGCGTCGAAGGCTTGCTCGGCGTGCCTGTTGGCACGCAGCTCGTGCTCGATCTGGGCGGCGGACAGCTCGCCGTCTGCGCCGTCAGCCGCGCCAAGGAAGCCATGATGGGGGTCGAATTCGAGACCCCGCTGGTCAACGACGGCGCTGGTGGGCTTTGCACCCGCCACCGCGTTTCGCCCTATGCGCTTGCAGCCGCCGGAATGCCGTTGGAAGCGTTGCCTGCAGGCAACTATCCGATGCAGCTGATCAAAAAGGACGGCGACAACCAGCGCAAGCCGTTGTTTGTCGAGGTCAAGACACCGGGGATCTGAGCAAGCTCAGCCCAAGGCCACCGCTTCGCTGCCTTCCAGCCGGTGTGTGCAACCCAGCTCCGCCGGATCGTCTCGGGCCGAAAGCGCGGCCCGCGTGCGCCAGCCGACCGCGCGCAGCCGTGCCGCCACGTCGCCATCATGGCCGAGCGGTAGAAACAGGACATTTTCCAGCGCGGCGCTGGCCGCGAGGCTGTCGATCAGCGGATCGGGGTAAAGCGAAAAGCCCGTCGCTGCCTCGTCTCGCCCGAGAATGCGATAGGTTCCGCCGCGCCCCAGCGCGCCCGAAACATTATCTGCATAGAGGGTGAAACCGAACCAGGACTGATACTCGAAGCCGTGCCGTTCGCTCGGGTCAAGGGTGATCCTGGCCTTGCCCTCCACCCGACCGGCGATCTCGCGCAGGCCCGCAATGCGGCTGGCAAGCGCGCCGCCGGTGTCGAATTGCGCCAGCTTGTCTATCGCCTGGTCGAACGGGCCGATGGCGGCGAGCAGCGGCAGGTAGGCTTCGCCTCCCGCAGAGACCAGCCCGCCCGCATCCTTGGCGTCAAGCTCCCGACGCACTGCCTCCAGATCCCCGGTACGAGGCACCTTACCTTCCAGGGTATCGACCAGATCGGGCAAGGTAAAATCGAGCGATATTTTCGTCGCGCCCGCCGCCTGCAGCGCCTCAATCGCCAGCGCCACGATTTCTCCGGCAGCGGCGACCGAATCCGATCCGATCAGCTCCGCCCCGACTTGAAGCCGCTCGCGCGCCGGATCGAGCCCCTGGCCCTTGATGGTGACCACCTGCCCGGCATAGCACAGCCTGAGCGGGCGCCCCGCCCCGGCGAGGCTGGTCGCAGCGAGGCGGCCGATCTGCGGGGTGATGTCGCTCCGCAGCGCCATCATCCTGAGCGACACGGGATCGACAAAGCGGAACATGCGGCGCGGACTGATGCCCGACATCCGGCTCGCCATCGACTTTTCGAATTCGATGCTGGGGGTCTGCACCCGGTCGTAGCCATGGCTGTCGAGCACATCCATGACGGCGCGCGTCACCCGCACAGCCGTCGCCGCATCGGCAGGCAGCCGGTCCTCCAAGCCCTCGGGCAACAGATCGCGGTCGGTATCTTGCATCAGGGCCTCCCTGCCCCAGTCACAATCAGAACGCCAGCGCCATCACCCGCTTGACCCCCGCAAGGCCACGCGCCGCCTCGAGCAAGGAGCCGGGGACCGGGCTGTCGACCGATAGCAGCAGCACTGCCTCGCCTCCCGCCTCGCGCCGCCCGAGGTTGAAAGTGCCGATGTTGATCGCGTTCTCGCCGAGCAGCGTGCCGAGGCGACCGATGAAGCCGGGCACGTCCTCGTTGACGATATACAACATGTGGCCCTTGAGTTCGGCTTCCACCTTGATGCCGAACAGCTCGACCAGGCGCGGCTCGCCATTGCCGAACAGCGATCCGGCAACGGACCGCTCGCCGGCATCGGTCTTCACCGAAACCCGGATCACGGTGTGGTAATCGCCCGCGCGTTCGGTCTTGACCTCGCGCACTTCCATGCCGCGCTCCCGGGCGAGGAAAGGCGCGTTGACCATGTTCACCGTGTCCGAATGGACCCGCATGAACCCGGCCAGCACGGCAGCGACAATCGGCTTGATGTTGAGCTCTGCCGCCACGCCTTCCGCATGGATCGAGATGCGCGGGATGGTGCCGGTGGTCAGCTGGCCGACCAGCGATCCGAGACTCTCCGCCAGCGCCATGTAAGGCCGCAGCTTGGGCGCTTCCTCGGCACTGAGCGACGGCATGTTGAGCGCGTTGGTGACGCCGCCGTTGACGAGATAGTCGGAAAGCTGCTCGGCAACCTGCAAGGCGACATTGACCTGCGCCTCGTTGGTGCTCGCGCCAAGGTGCGGCGTGCAGATGAAATTGGGCGCGCCGAACAGGACGTTGTCCTTGGCCGGTTCCTCGGCGAAAACGTCGAGCGCTGCGCCAGCGACATGGCCGGAATCGAGCATTTCGCGCAATGCCGCCTCGTCGATCAGGCCGCCGCGCGCGCAATTGATGATGCGCACGCCCTTCTTCGTCTTGGCGAGGTTTTCCCGGCTCAAAATATTGCGCGTCTGGTCCGTCATCGGGACATGCAGGGTGATGAAATCGGCCCGCGCCAGCAGGGTGTCGAGATCCGCCTTCTCCACTCCCATCTCCACCGCGCGTTCCTCGGTGAGGAAGGGATCGTAGGCTAGCACCTTCATCTTGAGGCCAAGAGCGCGACTGGCGACAATCGAGCCGATGTTGCCCGCGCCGATCAGGCCAAGCGTCTTGCCGGTCACCTCGACTCCCATGAAGCCGTTCTTGGGCCACTCACCCGCCTGGGTGCGCGCATTGGCTTCGGGGATTTGCCGGGCGAGCGCGAACATCATGGCGATGGCGTGTTCGGCAGTCGTGATGGAATTACCGAACGGCGTGTTCATCACCACGACGCCCTTCGAGCTGGCATAGGGAATATCGACATTGTCGACACCGATACCTGCGCGCCCGATAACCTTGAGCTTTGTGGCGGCGTCGAGCACTTCCTTCGTCACCTTGGTCGAACTGCGGATGGCAAGGCCATCGTAGTCGCCGATACGGGCGATGAGCTGTTCGGGCGTCTCGCCGGTGATGACATCGACATCGCAGCCGCGCTCTTCGAAGATCTTCGCGGCGTTGGGGTCCATCTTGTCGGAAATGAGGACTCTGGGTTTGGTCATTCTATGTGCTCCGTGCGTCCCTGCGCAGCAGGGACCTTGTCGGTAATGAGTATTACAATGGCACGAGGCCCCTGCCTTCGCAGGGGCGCAAACTCAGCTCTTGACCGTGGCGTAGGCCCAGTCGAGCCAAGGTCCGAGCGCCTCGATATCGGCAGTCTCGACCGTAGCGCCGCACCAGATGCGCAGGCCCGGCGGGGCATCGCGGTAGCCGGCGATGTCGTAGGCCGCTTCTACGTCTTCCAGCAGCTTGGCGAATGCCTTGATGAACGCCTCGTCCGCGCCCTCGACGGTGAGACACACGCTGGTCTTCGACCGAGTCGCCGGATCGGCAGCGAGGTGGCCCAGCCAGTCGCGCTCCGCAACGATCCGGTCCAGCGCGGCGGCATTCGCATTGCTGCGCGCCTGGAGACCCTTCAGCCCGCCCACGGACTTTGCCCATTCGAGCGCGAAGATTGCGTCCTCCACAGCGAGCATCGAAGGCGTGTTGATGGTCTCACCCTTGAACACGCCTTCGGCCAGCTTGCCCTTGGAGACGAGGCGAAACACTTTGGGCAGCGGCCACTGCGGTGTGTAGCTTTCCAGCCGCTCGACTGCGCGCGGGCCAAGGATCAGGACGCCATGGCCGCCCTCGCCGCCAAGCACCTTCTGCCACGAGAACGTGGCGACATCGATCTTTTCCCAATCGATGTCATAGGCAAACACCGCGCTGGTCGCGTCTGCGAAGGAAAGGCCCTGCCGGTCCGCCGCGATCCAGTCCGCATTCGGCACGCGCACGCCCGAGGTCGTGCCGTTCCAGGTGAACAGCACATCGTTCGACCAGTCGACCTGCGACAGGTCGGGCAGCCCGCCGTAATCGGCCCGGATCACGGTGGGATCGAGCTTCAACTGCTTGGAGATATCGGTCACCCAGCCTTCGCCGAAGCTTTCCCAGGCGAGCGCGGTGACGGGCCGCGCGCCGAGCATGGTCCACATCGCCATCTCGAAGGCGCCAGTGTCGGAGCCCGGCACGATGCCGATGCGGTGCGTATCGGGCAGGCCGAGCATCTCGCGCATCAGGTCGATGCAATGGCCGAGCCGCGTCTTGCCGATCTTGGCGCGATGCGAGCGACCAAGCACCTCGGTAGCGAGTTTTGCGGGGGAATAGCCCGGCGGCTTGGCGCAGGGACCGGAAGAAAAGAACGGACGCGCGGGTTTGCGCGCCGGCATTTGTGCAGTCATGTCAGACTCTCCTTGCAGAGAGCACGCGCGGCGTTGGGACCGCGTGGCCCGTCGGCGGCCTTAGTGTTGCACCGCAACAAGTCAAGCAATTTACCGCAATTTACCATCGGGTAACCGCGCGCCCTATAGCAGTGTTAACCAACTGCTGCGAAGAATTGCGCATGCGCCGGATCGCTCTCCTCCTGCCCGCCGTGGCCCTGCTTGCCGCCTGCGGCAGCGTCGTGCCCGAGGGGCCCAAGCAGCAGACCGTGGCGCGTTCGACCGCTGTGTTCACCCCGCGGCCGGAGGCCCGCCAGTGCCTCGCCGAACTCGGCGCGAGCAAGGCGAACTTCACCCCGGTGCCTGATCAATACTTCGAGCGGGGCTGTTCGACGCTCAACACCGTGCGGCTAACAAGCCTGCAAAGCGACGATGCCGTGCTCGCACTCGACCGTCTCGGGCCGGTGACCTGCCCGCTTGCCACCACTTTCGCGGCTTGGGCGCGTTTCGGCGTCGATCGCGCCGCGCGCCAGATACTCGGCAGTCCACTCGCGCGGATCGAGACGATGGGCAGCTACTCCTGCCGCAATGTGGCCGGAACCGCCCGCCGCTCGGGCCATGCGAGCGCCAATGCCATCGACGTTTCCGCATTCATTCTTGCGGATGGTCGACGGATCCCGGTGCTGGGCGGCTGGAACGGCGGTAGCGCGAGCGAACGCCAGTTCCTGCGCACCGTGCACCAGAGCGCTTGCCGGCGTTTCGGCATGGTGCTGGGCCCGGACTACAACAAGGCCCATCACGATCACCTGCACGTCGAAACGGGATTTCCGGGCGATTTCTGCCGGTAAGGCGGACTGGGGCAGCGCGCTAATCCGCACTGCCCTCACCCTGTCAAATCAGAACGGCAGATTGTAAAGCTTCACCGCGTTGTCCTGAAGCACCTTCTTCTGCACTTCGTAGCTGTAGCCGCCGAGCACATCCTTGAGGTGCGCCTGCACCCCTGGATAGAGCGAGGTCGGATGCGGGAAGTCGGTTTCGAACATGATCTTGTCCTCGCCGATGCGGTGCAGCAGGTCCTTCGGCCCGACGCTCTCGAACCAGAACGTGCACCAGAAGTGGTCGTTCCAGTATTCCCAAGGCGACTTCTTGAGCTTGTCGCGCTTGCCCGCCAGCATCTCGCGGAACTGGTGTTCGAGAGCTTCGACCGCCCACGGCACCCAGCCCGCGCCGCTTTCGATAAGGCCGATCTTCAGGCCGGGGTGCCGGTCGAGCCTGCCCGAAACCATCCAGTTGCCCATGGTTGCGGCATTGCCCATCGAGAACATCATGGCGACGACCGCGAGGCCTTCCTCGAACTCAAAATCCTTCCAGGTCATCGTGAAGGGATTGATCGAGGCGTTAAGGTGGAAATTGAGCGCCATGCCGGTGTCGCTGCACAGGTCGAGGAACTCGGTCCAGTAGTCGTTCATGAAGCTGGGAACGCCGACGAATTCAGGCGTATCGGGCAGGACGAAGCCCTTGAGGCCCATTTCGTGGCAACGACGCGCCTCGGCCATCATGGCCTTCTGGTCCCAATAGGGCAGGTGCGCCATGTTGAAGATGCGCTGGCCGCTGACTTCCTGGTATTCTGCGGAAGCATCATTGTAGATGCGCACGATGGTGTGGGCGAGCTCCTTGTCGTCCAGGGTCATCAGCATGCCCGCCTGGGTAACGCCTGAATTCTGGTAACAGATCTGCGCGTGGACACCCATGTCGTCCATCGCCTTTAGGCGCGGACCGATCTCATGCCCCCCGGGGTGCGACTGGTCCAGGTTGGGGAATGCAAAGCGGCCCAGCAGCTTGTTGTTATCCTTGCGGATCACGTTGCCGCCGGTTGCGCCAAGATCGCGGTCGCCTAGGTGCCAGCGGTCGCGTCCGTCGATCCGCTTGATCACCGGCATCTTGTCCTTCATCGCGGCAGGCGCGCGGCTGGTGAAGAGATCCGGCGCTTCGGTCAGGTGTGCATCGGTATCGACGATCTTGATCCCGGCGAACATCGGATCGAGCCCCTTGGACTCCTGCGAATAATCGACTTCGCGGATGATTCCGCCTTCGCTGAAGCCGGTCTCGGCCCAGTATTTGACGGCGCTTTCCTGCATTTCCTTGGTCTTGGGATCGGCGTCGGCCATGACATTATCTCCAGTAAATTCTTAATGATGACATTATCGCGATTCGTTCGCAGGATTGCAACGCAGGCCACCGCGCCGGGGCGATAATCCGGCCTGTCCTTTCGGGCAGGACACACCAGCGACGTCCAAGGCAAAAATCGCACGTGCGGCTTGCTCTTGCGGGTGCACATCTGCATGAAGCGCCATCGTTTGGAGACAGCCATGACCATGCAAGCAACCCTCGCGCGCACCCCGAAAGAAGAGCTGGAAAAGATCTTCCCGCAATCGCTCGACGCGCTGCGCACAACGATGGAAAACCGGCCTGACAACGTGCCCGAAGACCGTGTGGTCAGGCTGCCGATGGGGATGAACGCCAACGCCAACGACCTCGTCGATCCCTACGAGCCGTTCGACTGGCTGGCGAGCGCGGACATTCCCCGCCTGCTCTACAATCCGGCATCGGGCATGGAGCTGTCCGAAGTGGCAGGCGGCGGATCTTCACCGGGCAACTGGGTCGTCACTCATTACGACGACATCGACCGTGTTTATTGCGACAACGAGTGCTTCTCGAACAAGGGCACGGCCGAGTTCCAGCGCCTGATCGGCGAGACGTTCCCTTCGATCCCGCTCGCGCTCGATCCGCCCGACCATACACAGTATCGTATGTTCCTGTGGCCCAATTTCACTCCGGTCCACATCACCAAGGTGCTGGAGCCGCAAATCCGCAAGGTTGTCGATGAGATGATCGACGAGTTTGCCATGAAGGGCGAGGTCGACATCGCGTGGGATTTCGCCCGCGTGTTTCCAGTGCGGATCTTCATGGGCCTGATGGGCTTTCCCGACGAGAAGTTCGACGAATTCCTCGAATGGGAATGGGCGATCCTGCATTCCAACGATTTCGAACGGATGCAGTGGGCGCTGCGCAACGTGCTCGGCTTCCTGCGCGGTTTCATCGAGGAGAAGCGCGCCAATCCGGACGAATTCCTCACCTCGCGGATCGTCCACGGCGAGATCAAGGGCCGCAAGCTGACCGATGACGAGATCATCGGCATGACCTGGTTCCTGTGGCTGGGCGGGCTCGACACGGTCGCGGCGACCATCGCCCAGATGTTCCGCCGCATGGCTCTGCAGCCTGAAATCCAGACGATGATTCGCGACAATCCCGATTGCATCAATGGCGCTGTCGAGGAATTCCTGCGCACCCAGCCGATCCTCAACACCGGCAGGCGTGCGGTGAAGGACTTCGAATGGCACGGAGTCCAGATCAGGAAGGGCGATCCCTTCACCGCGTTCAACCAGGCAGGCAATTTCGACCCGGCGCAATTTGCCAACCCGCGCACCTTCGATCCCACCCGCGTCGGCAACCGGCACCACACCTTCGTGGCCGGAGTGCATATCTGCCTTGGCGCGCACCTCGCTCGCCGTGAACTGCGCGTCTTGCTGGAGCGCTGGTTTGCCCGCATTCCCGAGTTCCGGGTGAAGCCGGGCACGGACACCTCGCTCTATCCCACGCTGCTCGGCATCCGGAACCTGCACATCGAGTGGGACGCGTCGAAGGTGAAGAAGGGTTGAGTGAACGGCGCGCGCTGCCGCTCGATCCCGATTCGGTAAAGGGCTTCCTCGATCCCGAGGAGGGTTGGGCGCTGTACGACGCTGCGCATGCCGCGGCGCCGCTTGGCCCGGTGGTCGAGATCGGCGCGTATTGCGGCAAGTCCGCGCTCTATCTTGGCGCGGCCTGCAAGGCTTCGGGCAATACGCTGTTCTCGATCGATCATCATTGCGGCTCGGAGGAAAACCAGCCGGGCTGGGAATGGCACGATGCCGAGCTGTGGAACGAATCGGCAGGACGGCTCGATACGCTGCCCACCTTCCGCGAGACGATCCGCAAGGCCGGGCTGGACGACACCGTCGTCGCGCTGGTCGGGCGCTCGACCCAGATTTCGGCGGTGTGGGACCGACCCTGCGGCATGGTCTTCATAGATGGCGGGCACACGATGGAAGCCGCCCTCGAAGACCTGCGTGGCTGGTCGGGCAAGGTAGCGCGCGGTGGCACGCTGGCGATCCACGATGTATTCCCGAACCCCGACGATGGAGGCCGTCCGCCCTACGAGATCTACCGCATGGCGCTTGCATCCGGCCTGTTCGAAGAAAGCGCCGCAGTGAAAAGCCTGCGACTGCTCAGGCGGGCCTAGTCAGCGAAAATCCTGCTTCCCGGCGTCATCCCTTCGAGCGCATCCAGAGCCAGCACATAGGCCGCCTGGGTCCAGCCCGGCTTTTCCGCAGGCCAGTCGATGGCTTCATCGAACTGCCAGCCCATCCAGAACACGCCGTCGCCATCGCGGCGGGTTTCGACGAGATGGAGCAGCCGCGCCGCTTCGCTATGGTTTCCGCAGCGCAGCAGGGCCATGACAAGCTCGCATGTTTCGGCGACTGTCACCCACGGTTCGCTTTCCACGCAGCGGCAACCAAGATCCGCTTCGATGAAACGGTGCCATTGCCCGCGCAGATGGGCATGTGCAGCCTTCCCGGTCACGGCCCCTGCCAGCACGGGATAATACCAGTCCATGGCGTGATGGCCGCGCTGCTGTTCCAAACGGGCAAAGCGTTCGGGCCGAGTGCGGATCGTCTCACCCAGCCGCTCGCGCGCCTCGCGCCAGCTAGGCTGGTCTTCGCGCATGACCGCCGCCAGATCGAGCGCATGTCCGAGACTGGCGAAGATACTCGCGTTTCCGGCCAGCAATGCATCGTCGAGGCCAGTGCCGTGCGCCTCGGCACACCACGATACGTCGCCATGATCATGCTGATGGTCGAGGACATGGTCTATCGCAGCACGCACCATGGGCCAGTATGGCTTGGCGGCGCGCGTGCCGAACAGGAGCCGATGGTGCTCCACGGCGGTTGCGACATAGGCGGTAAAATTGGTGTCGAGCACCTGCGGAGCGGGTACCCGCGCAATGGCAACGTGATCGGCCATCGGCAGGGCATTGCCATATTCGCTTAGAAAAGCGCCGTCGCCCTGTTGCGCATTGGCTAAAGCATCGAGTCCAGCGCGGGCCGCGCGCTCCTCTCCCGCAACGCCTAGCGCCATGACACATTCGGCATGGTTCCAGCTGTCCCACGGGCCTTGCTCGAACCAAGGGATCATGCCGTCGCCCTGCTGCACCTCGAGGATGCGGGCGACCGGCGCAGCGAGGCGCGACCGAAGCGCGGTGGCAACTTGCAGCATCATGGGTCTCGCCTGAAATACATTGCCAGGCTCTTGCCCATTATCGGATCGAGAACGCGTTCCAAACCCCGAGTCAGCCACGGGGCCTGCATCATGTCCCAGACAAGCAGGCGATGCCAAGCCTTGACCAGCGGATGATCGTCACGCCGGCTCCAGAACGCGGTCTTGAGCCACCAGAACGGCGTATGCAGCGCATGGGCATGGTGCGAGGAGAGGAATGTGAAGCCGGCCTGCTCCACCATTGTGCGCAGTTCGCCCGGATCGACGATGCGGATGTGCCCGCCGGGCTGGTCCGAATAGCCTCCCGGCCCCGAGGCGAGTTTCCAGCAGATCCACTCGGGCCAGGCGCGCGGCACAGTCACGGCATAGATCGCGCCAGGCTTGAGTACGCGCGCGGCCTCGGAAACCAGCGCCGCCATGTCCGGCACATGTTCGAGCACCTCCGAACAGATTGCCGCATCGAAGCTGCGATCATCGAACGGCAGCGCGGACGCATCGGCAGTGCGGAACTCGGCGACCGGGCCCTTGCCGCCAAGATCGGCGGCGCGCTCGCGCGCCAGCGCCAGCGATGCCTCGTCAAGATCGACACCAATGGCCTGTGCCTGGGTCAGCAATTGCACGCCGTGGCAGTGCCGCCCCTCGCCGCAGCCGATGTCAAGCAGCCGGTCTCCCTTGCCGAGGCCCAGCGCCTCGATCCTTGCGGTCAGCATCGCGAGGCTACAGCCTCGTGCAGCAAGGCTTCATAGGCCTCGCCAACCCTGTCCCAGCCATAGCGTTGCCGCACCCTGGCAAGGCCGGCAATCGCCATGGAAGCGCGCTGCTCGCTGTCGCGCAGCAAACCGTCGATCGCATCGCGCAGGGCCTTGCCGCAACCGGCGCGCACAATGAGGCCGGCGTCGCCCACCACCTCCGGCAAAGCGCCCCCATCGGTGACGACAACCGGCGTGCCACAAGCCATCGCCTCGATCGCGGGCAGGCCGAACCCTTCGTAAAGTGAGGGCGTGACGCACACGGTGGCGCTTGCGTAGAGATCGGCGAGTTGCGCGTTGGTCAGCCCGCTGACGAAGCGCATCCTGCCTTGTGCCTCGAGCTTTCGCGCCAGTTCGCGCGATTGGCCTTCGCGCGGCTTGCCGACCACGACCAGCTCAAGCTCGGGCCAGTCAGGGACAAGCGCCTCGAAGGCGGCGAGCAGGTGGCGAAGGCCCTTGAGCGGTACGTCGGAACTCGAAGTGGTAACGATCCTGAGGCGCTGCGGCGCCTCGATCTCGCGCGGCGCGAATGTCGCCTGATCGACCCCGAGCGGAACGACC
>JAURNJ010000203.1 GCA_030830245.1 Novosphingobium sp.
GCCGATTTCGGCAATGGCAAGGAAGGCTGGGGAGATTTGCAGGAATTCCAGCCGCTCGAAATGTTCCGCAAGATGGTGCGGGGAGACTAATCCATGGCAGGCCAGATCGTCCTCCTTTCCGGCACCTCCGGTTCGGGCAAGACCACCACCTGCGCGACTTTCGCCAAGCGGGCTGAGGACTGCTATCTCCAGTTCGGCATGGACCTGATGGTCGGCACCATCCTGCCCGGCCAGTACACGATCTTCGGCAACAAGAAGGAGGAAGGCTACCAGCCGACCGAATACGGCCCGGTCTGCATGAAATCGCTCGAGGCAATGCATGCGATGGTTGCGGCGGCTTCGCGCGCCGGCCAGGCGATGATCGTCGACCATCTGATGTTCGTCGATCCGCCGGTGCTGCAGGACTGCATCTGGCGGATGGAGGACGTGCCGGTGCTGTTCGTGAACCTGCACCCATCCTTCGAAGTGCTGGAAAAGCGCATCACCGAACGCGAGATCGAACTGCCGCCGCAGATGGTCGAGGCGCTGGGCGGTCCGGATGGCGTCGAACGCCTCGCCGAACAGCCCGCCGCGACAAGGCCGTGGTTCTCCGAGCACGCCTACGCCAACGACATCTATGACCTTGAGATCGATTCGAGCACGCTCAGCCCCGACGAGGTCTGCGAGCGGATCGAGGCGCGGCTGGCGCAAGGCCCGGGCACGGCCTTTGCCCAGCTTCGCGAGAAATATCCCAAACCGTTTCCCTGATACGAAGGACCGCCCTGCCATGACCGACCTCAGCTTTGCCGACTATTTCGGCGAGGGCCGCGACGACAATCCCTACTGGAACGAGAGCGTGTGGTTCTCCTTCTCGATTCCAGAGCGGCGCATCCACGGCTCGATCCAGTATTATTTCCGCCCCAACATGGGCATGTTGAACGGCGGGCCGAACATGTGGGACGACCAGAACCACTTTCAGTGGAACTGCCTGCATTACCAGTGGTCCCACCTCCAGGGCATGCCCGAGGGCGCGCAGAAATACGACATGAAGGCGCGCAATTCGCTGTCCTGCAAGATGATCGAGCCGCTCAAACGCTACAAGATCGACTACGACAGGGACGGCATGACCATGGACCTTGTCTGGGAAGCGGTCGGGCCGTGCCACGAGCTCCACACCACCGACCCGGGCCAGAAAGCGACCGCGCGCTTCCACATCGAACAGCCGGGCCGCATGACCGGCATGATCACAAGGCACGGCGAGGAATATCCGATCGACTGCTGGTCGATGCGCGACACCTCCTATGGCGCGCGCGAGTACGAATCGCTCGCCTGCGGCGGCTATTTCTGGGGGATCGCCGAGGGCAGCTCGTTCCACGCGCTGTGCATGGGCGAGAGCATCGAGGCCAATTGCGTCGGCGGCTACATCATGAAGGACGGCGAGATGGCGAGCATCGTTTCGGGCGGGCGGACCGTGCTCGAATATGGCTCCTTCGGCCCATCGCGCGTCGCCTTCGAAGCCACCGACACGCTCGGACGCTCGATGCGGGCCACCGGCACAATCGATCCGGGCCTGATCTTCACCGGCTACACCGACCACACCGTCGTCTGGTCGCTCGCCGAATGGGACTGGGACGGTGTCACCCATTGGGGCGACAACCAGGAATTCTCGCCTGCCGAACGCTTCCGCCTGATCGCGCGCGGCGAGCACAAATTGGGATCGTGACGATGCAACCGGGGCGTATCATCATCCTCAACGGCACTTCGGGCTCGGGCAAGTCGAGCACGGCGGAACTTTTCGCGCGGCAGTCCGAGGATTTCTGGCTGCTCTATGGCATCGACCATTTCCTCGCCAACACCTATCCGGCGAAGTTCGGCCATCACGGCCCCAGGGCGCGCGAGGGCATCTATGCCCACCCCCGCGATCCCGCCGATCCCGACGGCGCCTTGCGCTGGAGTTTCGGCGAATGGGGCGAGAAGAGCTTCGGCCTGATGCACGACTGGATTGCAGCCGCCTCGCGCGCCGGCTGCAACATCGTCTTCGATCACCTGCTGATGACCGATCCGCCGGTGATCCAGGACTTGGCATGGAAGCTCGAAGGCCTGCCCGCGCTGCTGGTGACGCTGAAGCCGCCGTTCGAAGTGCTCGAGAAGCGCGTCGCCGAGCGCGCCATGGACAAGAAACTGCCGGTCGAAATCCTGGGCGAGGATGCGGTCAAGATCATCGTCGACCGGCTGTCGCGGCTGCGCCCGTTCTATTACGACGAGATTTATCGCAATCCGGTCTGCGACATCGAGATCGACAGCGACGCCCATTGCCTCAAAGAGGTGGTCGCGATGATCGAGGCGCGGCTGGCCGAAGGTCCCGGAACGGCGTTCGATCTGCTGCGCGAGCAGTTTCCGCGAAGCTGAGCACATGGGGACATGACCGCAGATCGCTGGCAATTCTGGACCGATCGTGGCGGCACTTTCACCGATGTCGTGGCGCTCTCGCCCGAAGGCGTGATGCAGCGCATGAAGCTGCTGTCGGAGAATCCGGAGCAGTACGAGGATGCTGCCGTGGAGGCGATGCGGCGGATTACCGGCGCAGCTGAGGGCGCACTTCCTCCCGCCGAATTGCGGCTAGGCACGACCGTCGCGACCAACGCCTTGCTGGAGCGCAAGGGCGAGCCGGTGCTTCTCGCGATAACGCGCGGCTTCGGCGACGCCTTGCGGATCGGAACGCAGGAGCGCCCCGA
>JAURNJ010000204.1 GCA_030830245.1 Novosphingobium sp.
ATCAAGGGCGTCTCGGAAGAGACCACCACCGGCGTCCACCGCCTGTATCACCTCGCGAAGCAGGGCAAGCTGCCGTTCCCCGCGATCAACGTGAACGACAGCGTCACCAAGTCGAAGTTCGATAACCTTTACGGCTGCCGCGAATCGCTGGTCGATGCGATCCGTCGCGCCACTGACGTGATGCTGAGTGGCAAGGTCGCCTGCGTTGCGGGCTACGGCGATGTCGGCAAGGGCAGCGCCCAGTCGCTCCGCAATGGCGGCGCGCGCGTTCTTGTGACCGAGATCGATCCGATCTGCGCCTTGCAGGCAGCGATGGAAGGCTTCGAGGTCGTAACCATGGAGGAAGCGGCGGAACGCTGCGACATCTTCGTCACTGCCACGGGCAATGAAGGCGTCATCACCGGCGAGCACATGAAGGCGATGAAGGACAAGGCAATTGTCTGCAATATCGGCCACTTCGACAGCGAAATCCAGATCGGGGCGCTCGACAACTATGGCTGGCAGGAAGTGAAGCCGGGCACCGATCTCGTGACCTTCCCCGACGGCAAACAGATTATCGTGCTGGCCAAGGGCCGCCTGGTGAACCTTGGCTGTGCCACTGGCCATCCCAGCTTCGTGATGAGCACCAGCTTCACCAACCAGGTGCTCGCGCAGATCGAGCTGTTCACCAAGTCGGCCGACTACGCCAACCAGGTCTACGTCCTGCCCAAGCACCTCGATGAGAAGGTGGCGGCGCTGCATCTCGACAAGCTTGGCGTCAAGCTCACCAAACTGACCGATCGGCAGGCAGCCTACATCGGCGTATCCCCCGATGGTCCATTCAAGGCGGAGCATTATCGCTACTAAGGCGCGGAATGGCGCAGCGGATCTGATCGCCCGTTGTAATCAGTCCCAGCCTCTCGCATAGGCGGGTCAATGCTCGTCGAACCGCCCGTGCTGGTCCTGTTTTCTGCGTTGCTCGCGGCATGGACGCTTGGCGCGGGAATCACGATCCTTGCTGCCCGCCGACGCCAGCGCCGGGCAGAATCTATCGAGCGTAATGCGCGCCGCCTCGCTCGGATGATCGACGAATCGCCCGCGGTGCCGCTTCTGGTGCGAACCGACGGACGGATCGAGGCTTCGCAGCGGCTTGCCCATTGGCTCGGCCTCGATGCCGTTCCCGAATTCCTCAGCGAACTTGATACCGGCGAGCGGGGCCTGACAGCCGAAGACCTTGCCGAGCTGTCTGCCGCAGTCCTGCGCACGCAGAAGACCGCAACGCCCTTTCGCATGGTGGCGACACCGCGCGGATCGGTGCGCAGTCTATCTCTGCGAGGCCACCTTGCCGACCCGCAGGTCTCGCCCGGCGGCTCGGCACTGGTCTGGGTGTTCGATTTCAGCGACAGCGAGAGCGAACTCGTTACCCTGCGCAAGGAAGCCGAAGCCGCGCGCGACGATTACAAGGCGCTTGTAGCGCTGATCGAGGCTGCTCCGCTGCCGATGTGGTTCCGCTCCAATGAAGGCAATCTGCGGCTCGTCAATTCGGCCTATGTAAGTGCTGTGGGTGGCGATAGCGCCCTGGCCGTCGTTGCAGCGGGAACCGAGCTGGTCGAGCCTGCCGATGGGAAGACCGCGCGGCAGGTTGCGCTCGACGCTGCAAGCCAGGGCGTTCCAGTCGAACGGATAACCGCGATCACCATCGACGGTCAGCGCCGCGCCGTGCGGGTCAGCGATCTGCCGCTCGGCAATGAGGGCATTGCCGGTTATGCGATAGACATCGAAGATTTCGAGGAACTCGGTCGTTCGTTCCGTGCCTTCCGCGAAGCCCAACGGGCGATGATCGACCAGCTTTCCGCAGGTGTCGCGCAGTTCGATGCGCGCCGGACAATGACCTTCGCCAATCGGCCATTCCAGCGCATCTTTTCCCTCGATTCTTCCGATCAACCGCTATTCGAACGCTTTCTCGATACCGCGCACGAAGCCGGGCGCAATCCGGAAATCCGGGATTTTCCGGCCTGGCGGCGTGAACGGGCGGAATGGTTTGCCCAGAACGAAACCGTCGAGGAGACGTGGACTCTGCCGGACGGATCGCACCTGAGGATCATCGCCCACCCGGTGCCCGATGGCGGCTTGCTGCTTATCGCCGAGGACCGCACCGAACAGCTTCGCCTTTCCGCCGTGCGTGACACCTTGCTGCGCACACGCACCGCGACGTTCGACAGCCTGTTCGAATCCGTTGCGGTTTTCGCGCCGGACGGACGTCTGCAATTGTGGAACCGGCGCTTTGCTTCCGACTGGGGGCTCGAAGATGAGAAGCTAGACAGCCACCCCCTCATCGAGGAACTGCTCGAAACGATCTCGCCCAGCCTTTCGAAGCCGGAACAAGCCAAGGCTGTCGGAGACACCGTGCGGGCCGCTACGCTCGACCGCAAGCAGCGCGGCGGTCGTGTCGCCCTGACCGACGGGCGCATCCTCGAATTTGCGGGCGTGCCGCTGCCCGATGGCAACGGCCTGCTCATCGTGCTCGATATTACCGACAGCCAGAAGGCCGAGGAAGCCCTGCGTGAACGCAACGAGGCACTCGTAGAGGCCGATGCGGTAAAGACCCGCTTCCTCGCCAATATGAGCACGGAGCTGCGCACTCCGCTGACGTCGATCGGTGGATTTGCCGAACTGCTGCAGGCGGGTCTTGGTGGCGAGCTGAGCGGGGCCGGAGACGACTACGTCGCTGCGATCCTGACCTCGGTCGAACGGCTGACCGAGCAGATCGAGAGCCTGCTCGACCTGTCGCAAAGCGAGGCAGGCTTGCTACCGCTTGCCAGCGAGGAAATCGCGCTGGAGCCGTTCCTGCGCAAACTTGTCGATGAGCGCGCCGCCCGTATTGCCAATGCAGGCCTGACGCTGGAGTTCCAGCCAGACAACGCATCGTTGGCGATTGCTGGGGACCGACGCCGGCTTTCCCTGGCCATCGGCCATCTCCTCGACAATGCGGTCGCTGCGACACCCTCGGGCGGACGCATCCTGCTCATGCTGACGCGCGAACAGCACAAGGATCGCGCCTGGACCCGTATCGTCGTCTCCGACAATGGTCGCGGCATGGATTCGGCCACACTGGCGCGCGCGCTGGAGGGGCTGGATACCGGCGAGGCCGTGCTGCGCAAACAGGGCATCGGGCTGCCGCTGGCGCGCCAAATCGTCGAGGCGCATGGCGGATCGTTCGAAGTCGTCTCCCGGCCGGGCGAAGGCACTGCCGCCATCGTCGATCTGCCCTGAGACCATGTCTCCAGCCATCGTTCCGCTCCACGATCTGGCTGCCACGCAGCGTTTCGGCGCCGCCATTGCCAGCGTTCTGCGCCCCGGCGACGTTGTTGCCCTTTCCGGCGGGCTTGGCGCGGGCAAGACGACGCTGGCTCGCGCGATCATCGCGGGGCTTGGCCATGCAGGCGAGGTGCCGTCTCCCAGCTTCGCCATCATCGAGGTCTATGACCCCCCGGCGGTGCGTCTGCCGGTGGTGCATGCAGATTTCTACCGTCTCGATGACCCGCGTGAAGTGGAGGAAATCGGGCTGGACGATTACCGCGAAGGCGCGGTGCTGATCGCGGAGTGGCCTGACCATGCCGGAGGCTTCGCACACGAGGCCGCATGCCTCTCCGTCCTGCTGGAAATTGCGGAAGAAGGGAGACAGGCCATTGTCGCGGGCGGCAAGGATTGGCATGGCCGTCAGCCATGGCGAAAAATCTTCCCGACGGCGTAGACCAGTTCCTCGCAACTGCCGGCTGGCCCGGTGCCAAGTTGCAGGCACTTGACGGCGATGCATCGTTCCGCCGCTACTTCCGGGTGAAGCGTTTCGGCTCCTCGGCGATGCTGATGGATGCTCCTCCGCCGCAGGAGGATATCGGCCCGTTCCTGCGTGCCTGTCGCTGGCTCGATGAGAACGGCATGCGCGTTCCGGAAATCTACGGTGCGGACGAGTCGCGCGGCCTGATCCTGCTGGAAGATTTCGGAAAGTCGCGGATGCGCGACTACCTCGATCAATGGCCAGACGATGAAGTCGGGGTCTACAGTGCTGCGGTAAGCGCGCTGGTGAAGCTGCATCGCCTGCCGCCCGGTCCGTTCAACACCTATTCGCTTTCCGAGTACCTGCGCGAGGCGATGCTGTTCACCGATTGGTACTGTCCGGCGCGCGCCCTCGATGTCGATGTCGATGGCTACAAATCGGCCTGGGAGCAGGTCATCGGCGAACTGTTGCCGCGCCAGCGGCCCGGAGTTACCGTGCTGCGCGATTATCACGCGGAAAACATCATGCTGTTGGGCACCCTGCAAAAGCAGGGGCTGCTCGATTTCCAGGACGCCCTGGTCGGCCATCCCGCTTACGATCTTGTCTCTTTACTGCAGGATGCGCGCCGCGATGTTGCGCAGGAACTCGAAGCGGCCATGTTCGACCAGTATCGGGAAGAAGCCGGGATCGAGGGCGACACGTTCCTCGGCGACTACGCCCGGCTTGGCGCTCAGCGCAATGCCAAAATTGTCGGTATCTTCGTTCGCTTGTGGAAGCGCGACGGCAAGCCGCGTTACCTGCCCATGATTGCCCGCGTATGGAAATCGATGGAGCGCGACCTGACGCATCCCGCGCTTGGCCCTGTGGCGCAGTGGTTCGATCGCAATATCCCGCGCAAGCTGCGGGAAGCGAACGGCGGAAATTTCGAGCTGTGACCCGTTTGGCGAGTGACACCGCGATGGTCCTGGCCGCCGGGCTGGGCAAGCGCATGCGTCCGCTCACCGCCGCGCAGCCCAAGCCGCTCGTACGCGTGGCGGGAAAGCCCCTGATAGATCACTGCCTGGACAAGTTGGCCGAAGCCGAGGTGAGCCGGGCGGTGGTGAACGTGCACTATCTTGCTGACGCGCTCGAGGCACATCTGGATTTGCGCAAATCACCGCCACAAACCGAGATTTCCGACGAGCGCGATCTGTTGCTCGAAACGGGTGGCGGCATGATCAAGGCCGCGCCCCGCTTGCCTGATCCGTTCTTCTGCCTCAATTCCGACAACCTCTGGCTCGACGGGCCGCGCGATGTGTTTGCCGAACTGAGTCAGGCTTGGGATCCTGCGCGGATGGACGCTCTGCTGCTGCTGGTGTCCCATGCGCGAGCGATTAACTATCGCGGCGAGGGTGACTTTCATCTCGATCCGCTGGGACGGGTAACCCGGCGCAGGCCGGGCCGCATTGCTCCGTTCATTTTTTCCGGCGTTCAGCTTGTTTCGCATCGCCTTCTGCGCGATGCCCCGGATAGTCCGTTTTCGACCAATGTGCTTTGGCAGCGCGCCATTGAGGAACAACGCCTCTTCGGCATTTCCCACAACGGCATCTGGTTCGAGGTTGGCGAGCCACAGGCCATCGCTCCAACCGAAGCCCTGCTGGCGCGTGGCTGAGCGCCCGGGCCCCTCGATATACTCCATCGCTGCGCATCGCGGCTTTGCCGACGCGCTGGTTGCCGGGCTCTTGCCGCGCTACCGCGAGGCTGATCTTGGCCTTGCCCGCCTGACCCTGCTGCTGCCAAGCCGCCGTACCGTGCGGACCGTGACAGAGGCATTTGTCCGCCTTGCCGGAAGCGAGGATGCAGGTGGGATGCTGCTGCCGCGGATGGCGGTGGTCGGCGACCTCGATCTCGACGAAACGCTGGGCCCGCTGCTCGATTCACTCGGCGCAGGTCTGGACATTGCCCCGGCTGCCGATCCTACCCGGCGCTGGCTTCGGCTTGCGGAAATACTTCGCGAAGTCGAGGGGGAGAAAGCCGGAAAAGGCGCTAGCCTGCTACGTCGGGCCTTCGAGATAGGCCAGACGATGGACCGGCTGCTGGTCGAAGGGATCGATCCGGCCGATGTGCTGACCGAGAACGTGGTCGGTATGGTCAAGGAAATGGCCAGGCACTGGGAGGAGAGCACTGCAACCTTCCTTCGTGTCTTTGTCCGTTGGCAGTCCGAATTGGCCGAGCGTGGCGAGCTTGATGCCCCCGCGCGGCGCAACCTGTTGTTCTATCATGCTGCGCGGCAATGGCGCGGCAATCCGCCTGCACATCCTATCGTTGCCGCAGGCGTGACCAGTGCTTCTCCTGCACTCGCCCGCCTCCTGCGCGTAATCAGCGAACTGCCTTCCGGGGCCGTTATCCTTCCCGATCTCGATCTGGGAATGGATGCGAAAGCATGGGATTCGCTCGGAGATGCAGGAATGCCTTCGGAGCCGGACGCGCCACTTATCGGCCGGAACGACGCGGTCACTCACCCCCAATATCACCTCAAGTTGCTGCTCAACCGCATGGGGATTGCGCGCGGCGAAGTGCAGCAATGGCATCGTGCCGGCCCCTCTGCCGCGCCCCCAGAGCGAAGCAAGGCGATATCCAACCTGTTCCTGCCGCCTGACGGTTCGGCACGCTGGGTCGATTTGCCGGCACGATCGCGGCGGCTTCCTGGGGTGCGGCTCATGGAAAGCGCGCACCCCGGTGCTGAGGCCCAGGCAATTTCCATCCTGATCCGTAAGGCGCTTGAAACGCCGGAAAAGCGCGTCGCGCTGGTCACGCCAGACCGATCGCTTGCCGCGCGGTTCGCTGCCTTGCTGCGGCGCTGGCAGATCGAGGCGGACGATTCCGCCGGTGACCCGCTTTCGCAGAGCGTAGCCGGACGCTTGCTGCTGCTGCTGGCTGAGTTGATCGCCGAGCAGTTTGCGCCGGTCCCGCTGATCGCTGCACTCTCGCATCCGCTGGTGCGGCGCGGGGATGGGCGCGCCGCCTGGCTGGAGCGGGTGCGCGGCATGGACCTTGCCCTGCGCGGGCCGCGCCCTGCCGCCGGGCTGGCGACGCTCAATTCCGCGGCAGCAAAGGCGCGGCAGGCGGACTGGTGGCAGGAAGTCGCAGCATTGCTGGCCCCGGTCGATATTGCCGAAACGACAATGCCCTTCTCCGATCTGCTAGATCGGCTTGCCGGTGTCGGCGAGGCGCTGTGCGGCGAAGGCCTGTGGGCCAATGCCGACGGCCGGGCGCTCGCCGCCCTTGTCGATGAACTGCGCGAGGCCGCGCGCGACGCTGGCTCAATCCTCGAACCACGCGAACTGCACGCCGTGCTGCGCGACGCGATGGACCGCGTGGCGGTGCGCGCGCCCTGGGGCGGGCATCCGCGCGTTGCCATCTACGGCCTGCTCGAAGCGCGGATGAGCCGGGCCGATCTGGTAATCTGTGGAGGTCTGGTCGAGGGAGTTTGGCCGGGAAGCGCCACGCCCGATCCCTTGGTTCCACCTGCCGTGCTGCGCGCTTTGGGCGTTCCCGGTGCCGATTTCCGCATCGGGCTTGCCGCGCACGATCTTGCTGCCGCTCTTGGCGCGCCGGAAGTGGTGTTGAGCTATGCATTGCGCGACGATAGCGCGCCGGTGGTGCCATCGCGCTTTGTTTTGCGGGTGCGCGCGCTGCTCGGGGAACTGATCGACAAGAAGGCTGGCAAGCATTGGGAAAGCGAAGCGGCAGAGCTTGGCAAGTTGGTCGACGCTGCTGATCGCGCACCTCCCTATCCGCGTCCCAAGCCAATGCCGAGTGCGGAACAGCGCAAGGTGGACATAAGCGTGACCGCGCTCGATCGGCTCCGCAGCGATCCCTACCAGTTCTATGCAAGCTCGATCCTGCGCCTGGGACGCCTGGATTCCCTCGATGCGGAACCCAGCGCAGCATGGAAGGGCACCGCGGTCCACGAGATCCTCGACAAGTGGCACAAGGCAGGCGAACCTCCCGAGGGTCTCCACGCCATCGCCGATCAGGTGCTCGATACGATGAGCGCGCATCCCCTGATGCGCAGTCTTTGGCGACCGCGCCTGATCGCCGGGCTGGACTGGGTCGCGAGTGAAATCCTGCGATTGCGCGGTGAGGGTCGCAGCGTCCTCAAAACCGAGATCGACGGGGAAATGCATGTGGACGGCGTGCGCATCCATGGCCGTGCCGACCGGATAGACCGGCTTGCCGATGGAACGCTTGCGGTGGTCGATTACAAGACCGGCATTCCGCCCTCGTGGAAGCAGGTCGATCAGGGATTTGCCTTGCAGCTTGGACTGGTTGCGATGATTGCCCAGGCTGGCGGGTTTCCGGCAATTTCGGGCGAACCGACGCGCTTCGAATATTGGTCACTCGCCAGGGACACGAAGCGCAAGGGCGAGATCGCGCCGTTCGGCTATGTCCAAACGCCGATCCTTGAAGGCAGCAAGAAGACTGGCATCGCGGCGGAGTATTTCCTGCCCAAGGCGCGTGAGTATCTCGACGATGCGCTCAAACGCTGGATCCTCGGCTCCGATCCGTTCACCGCCCGGCTCAATCCCGATCTGGGGGTCTATACCGATTTCGACCAGCTGATGCGGCTCGACGAGTGGTTCACAGACCTGTCCGATGAAGAGCGCAACGAGGCATGAGCGGTTCGCCCCAGAAGCTCGACGGCAACCAGATGCTCGCCGTTGTGCCCGACGATACGGTCTGGCTTTCGGCCTCGGCGGGCACCGGCAAGACGCATGTGCTCGCCTCGCGCGTGCTGCGGCTTTTGCTGCAACCCTCGGTCGATCCATCGGCGGTGCTGTGCCTGACCTTCACCAAGGCCGGCGCAACCGAGATGGCGACGCGGATCAAGGACACGCTGGCAAAGTGGGTGTGGCTTGCCGACGTTGACCTGTTCGCCCAGCTCGACGCCATCGGCGCACCCAGCGACGATGCGACCAGAGACCGCGCCCGCACTCTCTTCGCAAAGGTGCTCGATTGCCCCGGCGGTGGCCTGCGGATCGATACGATCCACGCCTTCGCTCAATGGCTGCTCGCAGCCTTTCCACACGAGGCCGGGCTGATCCCCGGCACGCGACCGATCGAGGATCGCGAACGGGCGGTGCTGGCGAGGCAGGTTTTGGCCGACTTGCTGGTCCGTGCGCAGAACGATCCTCTTGGCGATCCGCAATTGCTCGATGCCCTGGCCGACCTGTCGCTGCGCATGGGGCCGGACGAGGTGGAGGCCTACCTGCTGCGCTGCGCGCAGGCCCGCGATGCATGGTTCGGCCCCGGTGGCTGGCAGGAACCGATGCGGCCAAGGCTGCTTGGCTTGCTTGGCCTGCCCTCGGACGCGGACGAAGCGAGCCTGGCCGCAATTTGCGCAGACGATGCATTCGATGTGGCGAGCCTGCGGCGGTGCATGGAAATCAACGCGGCCTGGACAGCCAAGACCGGCCAAGAGGCTGCGGCTACGATTGGCGCCTGGCTTGCTGACAGTCACGCCGCCCGCCTTGCGGGAATCGATGGGCTGGCGAGCGTTTTCCTCACCCAAAAGGGCGAACCGCGCGCAAGCGGCTCTCAGGAAAAACTTGACCCATCCTATCCGGATTATCGAGCACGCGTTGTCGAATGTATCGTAGCCATCCGCGAGGGAAAGGCGCTGCTTGAGCTCGCCGACCGGCTCGTGCCCGCGCTAAGGCTGGGCCGCGCCTTCGCGCTGGCCTGGGACAAGGCGAAGCAGCGCGAGGGCCTGATCGACTTCGACGACCAGATCCGCGAGGCTGCCAACCTTCTCAACCGCAGCGAACTGGCTGACTGGATCCGCTACAAGCTCGATCGGCGCTTTGATCACATTCTTGTCGATGAAGCGCAGGACACCAATGCCGCGCAGTGGGACATCGTTTTCGCGCTGACCGGCGAATTCTTTGCCGGGCAGGGGCAGCACGGCGATTTGCTGCGCACGTTGTTCGTGGTCGGCGACTACAAGCAGGCGATCTTCCGGTTCCAGGGCACAAGTCCGGAAAACTTCGCTGCCGCGCGCGAACGGGTGCGTGAGGAGATGGCCGGGGCTGCCGCGAATGCGCAGATGCTGCGCACCAATCAGCGCGCCCGTGAGCTCAACGAATATGGCCTCGGGCGCAGTTTCCGCACGTCGCAACCGGTGCTCGATTTTGTCGACAAGGCGATTGCCGCAATCGGGCATGAGGCCTTCGGGCTGGACCAGCCTGCAGAACCGCACAAGGGCTGGAAGGACCGGCGAGGTTATGTCGCGTTGTGGAGACCGGTGGGGGCAGCTGTCGAGGATGCCGGCGAGGGCGAAGAGAG
>JAURNJ010000205.1 GCA_030830245.1 Novosphingobium sp.
CGGGGGACAACGCTGCGCCGGAGCAGCTGCGAATTCGTCGGCGGCGAGAACTGGTGCCGCGTTTCTACCATCGATGGTCGCACGATGGGCTGGGCTCGCGAACGGTACCTGAGGTCGACGGGATCGGGAGGCATGTATCCCTGATCGGGAGTGAGCAACCGGGCGGCCTAGATCGGAAGCAGCGGTTCGGTCAGGCCCGTGTAATAATGGGAGCCGGGCACGGCGAGCAGCCAGGCCTGGCGGCAGATTCGACGGTGGAGCAAGTGCAGCAGCACCTCGTCGCTTTCCGGCCCGGCGGCCCGGACATGGTCTTCGAGCAATGCATCGGCTTCTTCCACCGTAGCCGGTGAGCGGTCGAGCAAGGCTGCGGCATCGGCAAGGAATTCGCGTTCGAAGGCCGCGCCGTACTGGTCGATCAGTCGCTTGTGCGCGATGATCGTGCGTTGCACCTGAGCACGATAAGCACCGACCGCAGTGCCATCGTCGCCCTCACCCAGCGCCGCACTCAAGGCAAAGATCGCCTGGTTCATTGGAGACTTTCCCGGCTCGGGGATCGCGGGCTTTTCGAGGGCAATTCCCATGTATTCGCCGATCGCCTCGATCGCCTGCTTGGCTTCCCAGACAAACCAGCACAGGTATTCGACGTGATCGGCATCATCCGAAGGCGCGGCAAGATACTGGTCTACGCAGATCGCCGAGGCCATGGCTCCGGACAGCGAAAAGGCGGCGGTGTAGTAGCGCACTTTGTGCAGATCGACCTTGCGCCCGGTCAGCTCCTCGTAGCGACGGTAGAAGGTGGGCAGGTCGCCGAGATCCTCCCATTGCCCCCTGATACGCATCGCGCCCAGATCGATCAGTGGATCGCCCAGCGCGCTCAGCTCGAAGTCCATCATCGCGGTGAGCCGGTCGCCGTCGAACATGAACTGACCGGCATCGCTGGCGCAAAACCGGGCGGGCTCGTCGGATTCCGGAGCATTGCGCAGGCACCACTGAGCACAGAATTCCATCACCGGATCAGCGCGTTGCTGGTGCCTGGCATAGTTGTCGTAGAATTCCTGGAACAGCGAGAGCGCGACAGCGCGCGGTTCGCTCGGCACCGCCAAGCCCGCCTTGCGAAATGGCTCGATGTCGAGCGCATGCATCGCCGCAACCTGCTGAGCCAGCTGTTCGAGGATGCTCGCCCTTGCTGCTGGATCGTCGCAGGTGAACAGGTTGGAACGCCCCGGCACCACATCCATCACCGATCCTGGCAATTCCTCGATATAGCCGTGGAGCCTGGGTACGCGAATGCCGCCAGCCTCGAGGGTGCGGTGTACCTCGTATTCACGGCGCAGGCCATAGGGCAGGAAATTCTCGGTGCGTTCGCCGCGAATATAGAGCGGCAGCGGCTTCCCGTCGCGCACCGCATCGACGAACCAAGCTGGACGCCACCGGCCCTGCCGCTCGATCCGCGCGACCTGCGCGCCAAGATTTTGCGCAATCCAGCCGGAGATCAGCGCCTCTTCGCTGCCGTCGTCAGTCTGGACTGGAGCCTGTACAGCCTCTTGCGTCGCCATGCTATCTCTCCCCTCAAAGGGGCGAGACTAGGGGTAGACGATCCCGTTTGGAAGGGTGGACGTGCCCGTTACTTCGACAGTTCGACCTGCTCGAAATCGAGCTCCACCGGCGTCGCGCGACCGAAGATCGAAACCGAAACCTTGACCCGGTTCTTGTCGAAATCGAGTTCCTCGACTTCGCCGTTGAAGCTGGCGAAAGGTCCGTCGAGCACCTTGACCGTATCGCCGATCTCGTAGTCGATGTTGATTTCGCGACGCGGCGCAGATGCGGCTTCCTCCACGGCGCCAAAATAACGCAAGGCCTCGCGCTCGGTAATCGGCTGCGGCTTGCCGTTGGGACCGAGAAAGCCGGTGACCTTGGGCGTGTTCTTGACGAGGTGATAGACATCGTCGTTGAGGCTCAGCTTGGCGAGCACGTAGCCGGGCATGGTCTTGCGCTCGACCTGCACCTTCTTGCCGCGCTTGACCTCAGTCACCGTCTCCGAAGGCACCTCTACCTCCTCGACCAGCTGGGACAGGCCCATGCGCTCGGCCTCGGAAAGGATGGCTTCCTTCACCTTGTTTTCGAAGCCGGAATAGGCGTGAATGATGTACCAGCGAGCCATTATCGTCTTTCTTTCGGAACGGTCGGTTTGAGGATCACAGGAGCGACAAGGTCCAGCGCACGATCGCGCCGAACAGCGAATCGATGCCCATGAAGAACAGCGCCAGGATCGTGGTCAGGATGCCAACGAAGATCGCGGTGGTGACCGTCTCCTGGCGCGAGGGCCAGTAGATCTTCGATGCCTCGCTGCGGACCTGGCGGAGAAATTCGCCGGGGCTGATCCTGGCCATGGGTTCGTCCTTGCCTTCAGTTGCGTGCCGTGTCTTCCACCTAGGGGACATCGCCGCCCCGATCGGGATCGGGAGGGGCTGTTAAGATATTCCCATGTCGGAAAGTCGAAAGGCGATTTAGCGCCGGGCTTGCGGTTTTGCAAGCCGCGCGAGCAGCGATCCGGGCTCGCGGAAGATCACCGTCGCGCCCGCAGGGAGCCGACCGACAGGAATCTCGCCGATGTACCACAGGAACTGGGCATGGGCGGCGGGGGGAAACCGGCTGAGATCGACCGGCTCGCCCGGCTTCGGCACCACACGCTGCGAGGGATCGGAAAACTGGGCGCCGAGGCCCCTCACCGTCAGCATGTGAACGCCGGGAATAGCGAAATGGGTGTTGACCAGCGCATCGCGATAGACCGTCGCATAGCTCCCCGAGTGCGACAGCCGGGCGTTGCCCCAGTTGCCCGGATCATAGGGCACGGCCACCGCGATGCGCGCGCCTTGCAGCACCAGCTCCAGCGCAGGCAGAGTGGCTTCGAGCCGGGCGGATTGCGCGCGCCATTCGGCCGATATCAGGCCGACGCGAAGCACGAACAGCAGGGGCGCGAGCCACAAGACCCATCGCGGCACCCTCGCGTCGATCGACAGGCATCCGAGCATCAGTGCGACTGGCACGAGCCGCAGATCGGCAAAGTCGCCGCCGCCGAAATGGCGCGGCATCGCCAGCGTCAACAGCGCGACCAGAAGCGCCGCCCAGCCGAGCCGTCCGTCGATCGCGCGAAACCGCAAGGCCAGCAATATTGCCAGAACCAGCACCAGCACGCTGAACAGGTCGAAGGCCCTCGTCGTGCCGCCCACCGCCGCGATCCACATCGCGAGCTTGTAGCCGACGACGCCTTGCCCGTAATTCAGTCCGCTGCCCGCGCCCGGTTCGGCGATCATCAGCAGGAATGGCGGAAACAGGGGCCACGGCGCGAGTAGCGCCCGCCAACTCTTGGATCGATGCCACTCGTATCCGAACACCATCACGCCGAGCAGGCCCCATCCGGCGCTGTGGCTCAGCCAGACCAGCAGCCCGATCGGAACGAACAGCGCGGCGCGCCATGGCTTGTCGGCAAGCCTCACCCACAGCGCAAAGGCTAACAGCGCAAGCGCCAGCGACAGGCTGAAATTGGCAAAGCCCATGGCCATCGCAGGCGACCAGACCGTCGCCAGCGCCAGCAGCGCCCCCACCCCGATCCGGCCGCGCTGGGTCGATTCCACCGCGAGGATGCCCAGCGCCACGAGCACCGGCAAAAGCAGCGCGATCAGCCAGGCCGCGCGCTCGACCCCAAGCAGGCCGCCGAGCGGCACCATCAGCAGGTCGACGCCAAGATTGCCGCGCAAAGCCCATTCGAAACTGTAATACTGCGACAGGAACGCGCTGCGCCCCTGATCCAGCATCACATGGTAGCGCGCGAGGTGCGAGGGATAGTCCGCCATCTGCGGGCGTACGGCAAAGGCGAAAGGCAGCGCCGCAAGCGCGGCAAGAAGCAGCCCCGCAACAAGGCTGGCAGGAGTGGAGGGACTCGAACCCCCGGCATTCGGTTTTGGAGACCGACGCTCTACCAACTGAGCTACACTCCTGCGGGCGGGGCTGCCTCTAGTGCGCCATGGCCAATAACACAAGCGGATGACGCGCGCGATTTTGCAACTGCCCGCGCTCTGCTATCATCGCACTGTGCATGCTCCCCTCGCCCTGATCGATTCCGAAGTGTTGCTGCTCGCCTATCGCAGCGGCATCTTCCCCATGGCCGATGCGCGCGACGACCCGGAGGTATTCTGGATCGAGCCGCGCATGCGCGCGATCCTGCCGCTGGACGGGTTTCATCTCTCACGCTCGCTGGCGCGCACCCTGCGCCGCGGCAAGTTTCGAGTCACCTGCAATGCGGCCTTTTCCGAGGTGATGGACCACTGCGCCGCACCGCGTGCGGGCGACGAGGCAGGCAGCTGGATCAGTCATCGCATCCAGGCAAGTTACGAGCGGTTGCACGCGCTTGGCCATGCCCATTCGATCGAATGCTGGCTCGATTCTGACGAAGATAAGGGCGGGGGCCCACCGCGACTCGTCGGCGGGCTCTATGGCGTGGGTATCGACAGGGTGTTCTGCGGCGAATCGATGTTCAGCACGGTGACGGACGCCTCGAAAGTCGCGCTCGCGTGGCTCGTCGCGGCGCTGCGCCGGGCAGGGGCGGAACTGCTGGATTGCCAGTTCATGACGGCGCACCTGGCCTCGCTCGGTGCCGTCGAAATTCCGCAGGAGCGCTACCTCGCGCTGCTGCAATCGGCGCAGCGGCCCTATGCCGTCCCGGCGCTGTCCGGCGCGGCGAGGGCTGGCGAAGCGCTGGGCGATGGCGCAGGAGCAGGGCTGGCACTGCCCGGTGCCTTCGGTGCGCTCTTGGCCGATGCGGCTGGCGCGGGTTTTGCTTCCTCGCCCGGGAAATTCATCGCGCAGGCCTTGACCCATACGTCGTAGATCGGGTGCTCGACCACGTTCAGGGCGGGCGAGTTCTTGAACAGCCAGCCGGAAAAGACCTTGCGCCAGACCTTGTCCTCGCCGGGCGCGGGTGGCTCCTCGACATAAACCTGCACGAAAGCGCCGGTCTCGTCGGGCATTTCCCAGGGCGCGGTGCGCTCGCAGCTTTGAACTCGCACAACAACATTGTCGATCCGGCGCGTCTCGCCGACCTTGAGGACCAAATCGGTAGTGATGTTGTTGCGCTTGTTGAGCAGACCGAGCGTGGCGATGCGGTCCTTGTTGGGCGTCACCTCGCCCTTTTCGGCAACGGCGGGAAGCCTTGGCACCGGGCGCGGTGCAGCCGCCCTGCTTTCCGTCGCTGCGTCGCTGGCGCCTTCATCCTGCCCGCAGGCGGCCAGCATGGCGAGTGCGGCAAGTCCGGCGAGCGCCCGCGTCATAAATCCAGCAATCAGCTCTCGGGCGACCAGGCTTCGTAGTCGCCGGTCGCGCGGGCGCGGCGCGCCCCCTTTTCGAGCGCGCCAGCCGGTCGATAGGCAGCGACCGTGCCAGTGGCATTGGGGGTATGATCTGCCTCCCACACGCGCGGCGGCGGGAGATAGCTTTCGGGAACGTCGTCGAAACTGCCGTGAAGCCAGCCATGCCACTCTGCGGGCACGCGGCTGGCATCGTTCGCGCCATCATAGATGACCCAGCGCCGCTCGCGCCCGTCGACGAGCTTGGGTTTGCGAGCACGGTAATACTTGTTGCCCTGCGCGTCGGTGCCGACGTGCTCGCCGGTCAGCCCGCTGTTGAGCAGCGTTCCGATCGTTGCACCGTCCCACCAGGTGAAGATCTTGCCGAGAATTCCCATGCCCGCCCCGTTAGCCTTGTTGCCCCTGCCCGCGCAAGCCGCTTACCACTCTACCCTGTCGCCAGCCTTGATCCCGAGCTGCGCCGCGCGTCCGCCATTGAGTTCGAGCACGGCAATCGCCTGCCCTTCGGAGATGATCTGGTTTTCGCTGTATGGCTCGGCATTGTCGAAAACATTGAGGATCCGCCGGTCGGCGCCGATGAAGATGAGGTCGAGCGGGATGACCGTGTTGCGCATCCAGAAGCTGGCCTGGCGCGGCTTGTCGAAAGGAAACAGCATGCCCTCGTCCGGCCCCATAGCGGTGCGGAACATCAGCCCTCTGGCCTGTTCAAAGCGGCTGCGCGCCATCTCGACGCGGAACCGGCGCTTTTTATCGCCGCTGTGGACGAACAGCGTCACCACTTCGAGACCCGATTCGGGATGGGTCGCTGCTGGTTGGGTGCTAGCCGAGGCCGGAGCCTCGGACACCGCCGGCGAACAGCCGCCCAGCGCGGCCAGCATGGCAAGCACTACCAAGGCAGGTGGCATCCATCTCATCTCAGGTCATCCTCTTCGGCTGCGGCCCACTGCTCTGCATGCTGCGGCGAGGCGGCATCGAGCAAGGCAATTACATGGTCCATCGCATGGCCCGCGCGCAACATTGCGGCAATCTGTTTCTCGCGCTGCGCCCGCTCAGGCCGCTCTGCGGCGAAAGGTCCGAAGCGCCGCTTGCGCACCATGGTCAGCGCAGCCATGCGGCGCTCGCTCGCCTCGGGCGCAACGCTGGTGCGCACCGTCTCGTCGACACCGGCCACGCCGAGTGCCTGCGTCACCCGCCGCATGCCATAGCCGCGTCGCAGCAGGCTGCCGGTCTTGGCGCGGGCATAGGCGGTATCATCGATATACCCCGCCTGTTCGAAGCGTTCGGCGAGCTGCGAAACGCCGGGGGCAGTGTCCGAATCCCAGCCGCGTTCGCGCAATTTGCGGGCGAGATAGCCCTCCAATTTTCCCCTGGTCGTGGCGAAGCGGGCCACATAGGCGAGCGCCAGTTGCTCCAGCTTGGTCGGGTCCAGCGGTGGCGGATTGGAGCGGGTTCGAGCCATCTTGCCCTATTCGTGCCACAGTCCGGACCGAATGGGGAGTGCAGACGTGGGGGCACGGCGAGGAACAAAATGCGTCGCAATTCAGTGCCCTTCGCTGGTTAATTCGCGTAAACGGTTGAAACCATACGGGTATAAGTCAAGATGAGCGACACCGATACCGAGGTGCAAAGCACCGCGCAGGCGCTTGTTCCGACCCCCAACGAAGACGCACTGCCGCGCCGGCTCGCCGATTTCGCAACCTTTGGCGAGGCGCTGGACTATGCCGCGCGCGGAAAACGCGGGTTCAATTTCCACGATCCGCGCGGCAATCTGATGCGGGTCATGCCCTTTTCCGAACTGCGTGAAGAGGCTCTGCAAGCCGCCTACCGACTGATTTCCAGCGGCGTGCAAAAGGGCGACCGCATTGCCTTGATCGCTGAGACCGGCCCCGAATTCGCCGCGCTGTTCTGTGGTGCGGTCTATGCCGGGGCCTGGCCGGTGCCGCTGCCGCTGCCGACCAGCTTTGGCGGCAAGGACAACTACATCGACCAGATCGCCGTGCAGATGGCGAGCGCCGAGCCGAAGGTGCTGTTCTACCCGCGCGAACTGGAGGGCATGGCTCAGGCCGCTGCCGACCGGCAGGGTTGCGAAGGCCGGGCGTGGGAAGACTTCGCCGGACTTGAAGCCACCGCCTGTCCCTTGCCCGAAGTCTCCACCGACGACATCTGCTTCCTACAATATTCGAGCGGCTCCACGCGTTTCCCGCACGGTGTTGCCGTTACCCACAAGGGTCTGCTCGCCAATGTCGCGGCGCATAGCCACGGCATGAAATTCATCCAGTCGGACCGCTGCATTTCCTGGCTACCCTGGTATCACGATATGGGCCTTGTTGGCTGCTTCCTGTCTATGATCGCCAATCAGGTTTCGACCGATTACCTCCGCACCGAGGACTTCGCGCGCCGTCCGCTCGCCTGGCTCGATCTGGTCAGCCGCAATCCCGGAACCTCGTGCTCGTTCTCGCCGACCTTCGGCTATGACATCTGCGCGCGCCGCGTTTCCAGCCAGACCCAGGTTTCGGAACGATTCGATCTTTCGCGCTGGCGCATCGCAGGCAACGGCGCGGACATGATCCGGCCCGATGTGATGCAGAACTTCGTCAACGCCTTCGCGCCTGCTGGTTTCCGCGCCGCGGCCTTCCTACCCAGCTACGGCCTTGCCGAAGCAACCCTTGCCGTCACCATCATGCCGCCAGGCGACGGCATCCGCGTCGAACTGGTGGAGGAGGAGAGGCTTTCGGGCAGCCCGCGCGATCTCTCACGCCCAGCCCGTTACCGCGCCATCGTCAATTGCGGTGTCCCGGTGCGCGGGATGAAAGTGGAGATCAGGGGAGAGACCGGCCAAGCCCTGCCGGATCACCATATCGGCAAGGTGTGGTGCAGCGGCACCAGCCTGATGCAGGGTTATTATCGTGATCCCGAAGCCACCGCCGCGTGCATGGCGGACGGCTGGCTCGATACCGGCGACATGGGCTACATGGCCAACGGCCACCTGTTCATCGTCGGGCGCGCCAAGGACATGATCATCATCAACGGCAAGAACCACTGGCCGCAGGACATCGAGTGGGCAGTGGAACAGCTTCCGGGTTTCAACCACGGCGACATTGCCGCCTTTGCGATAGAAACCGACGGCGGCGAGGAGATTCCCGCAGTGCTGGTCCACTGCCGCGTTTCCGACCCGGTGGAACGGCTCAAGCTGCATGATACGATCCGCGACAAGGTCCGCTCCATCACCGGCATGAATTGCCTGGTCGAGCTCGTACCGCCGCGCACTCTGCCGCGCACCAGCTCGGGCAAGCTGAGCCGGGCCAAGGCCAAAAAGCTTTACCTCGAAGGAGCGATCGCGCCGTTCAGCCTGGCTGCATAGCGCCTTCGCGCTTGTCCGCCTTGTCCCAGTCCGGATAGCGCGGCAAGGTAATCAGCAGCAGCGCCGACAGGCCAAGCCCGTTGGCTGCAGCGACGAGGAACTGGTTGTAGCTGCCCGTCGCATCGTAAAGCGCGCCGGCAATCAGCGGGCCAATTGCTGCTCCCAACGATACGGTGCTCGAAATCACGCCATAGATTTTGCCGAAATTCCTGAGGCCGCCGTAGCGCACGGTCAGGTAGCTGGCGATCTGGAGCTTCGCCCCGGCGGTGTAACCGTTGACCAGCATGGCGAAGACGATAACCACGCTCGAACCCGAACCGCCCAGGATCATGGCAAAGGCGAGCCCCGCCGCTGCCATGGTCAGCCCGCCGACCACATCGCCGCGATAGCGGTCTATCAACCAGCCCGTCAC
>JAURNJ010000206.1 GCA_030830245.1 Novosphingobium sp.
ATCGCCGCCATATGGACGCGCAACTGGTGGGTGCGCCCGGTCAACGGGTGCAGCTCGACCCAGGCAGCACTGTTACCTGCCCGCTCGATCATCCGGTATCGGGTTCTGGCTGCCTGCCCGCCCGCCTCATCAACATGCATCTTCTCGCCGCCAGTGCCTGGCTGCTTGGCAAGCGGCAGTTCGATCATGCCATCGGCAATATCCGGCACGCCGACCACCAGCGCCCAATAGATCTTCTGGGCCGAACGGCCGGAAAACCGCTTGGAAAAGAACGCTGCGCTGCCGGGCGTTCGCGCGACCAGCAGGACGCCCGACGTATCCTTGTCGAGCCGGTGGACCAGTCGCGGACGCGGATCGCCCTCGCCGCAGAAGGCATCGAGCAACCCATCGACATGGCGCGTTGTGCCCGAGCCGCCCTGCGTCGCGAGCCCCGGCGGCTTGTTGAGAACGATGGCGGCGCGGTCCTGCTCCAGCACCATGGCCTCGGCCTCTGCGATTTCCTCTTCGGTCAGTTCGCGGCGCGGGCGGGGGGCCTTGCCGCCCGGTTTCGCCTCGCCGCCCGGCGGAACGCGCAATACCTGACCGGTGCTGAGGCGGTCTTCCGGCGCCGCACGCTTGCCATCGACCCTGATCTGCCCGGTTCGCGCCCAGCGCGACACGGTGGCAAAGCCGACTTGTGGCATATGGCGCTTGAACCAGCGGTCCAGCCGCACGCCGTCGTCGTCCGGGCCGACAGTGAACTGGCGAACAGAATCGCTCATGACGAAGTCCTCATCATCGCAAGCCCGGCAAACAACGCCGCGAAGCCGGCTACGAGAGACACCGCAACATAAAGTGCTGCCTGCGCCATCGCGCCGCGTTCGACCATGAGTGCGAATTCCATGCTGAACGAAGAAAAGGTGGTGAAGCCGCCAAGCACGCCCACCGCCAGGAACAGCCGTGAGGTTTCGGAAATCGCACCATGGCGAGCCAGCCAGCCGACCAGCAGCCCCATGGCGAGGCTGCCAAGCACATTGACGGTGAGGGTTCCCCAGGGAAATGCGCTCGCCCGGACCGGTCCGAGCCAGACTTCATAGAATCGCCCGACTACGAAGCGCAGCCATGCGCCGATAGCGCCGCCGATTGCGACGGCAAGCGATGCAGAGAGGAAAGCGGGAAAGGCCATTGTTCGCGTGGCCCTATACAGAGTTTGCCCGCTTGCCAATTCCCACGCTCTTTGCTAGGCGGTGCCTCATTCGCGCCGATCCGTGGGATACGGCGCTGTTTTTGCGTTGATTCAGGATCACTGATCCGCCACGAGGGAAAAGGCGGAAACGGCATTTGGTTACAGAGCGAGGTTTGACGGTTTTATGCAAATTATGGTTCGCGACAACAATGTTGATCAGGCCCTTCGTGCGCTTAAGAAGAAGCTGCAGCGCGAGGGTGTGTACCGCGAAATGAAGCTGCGCCGTCACTATGAGAAGCCTTCGGAAAAGCGCGCCCGTGAAAAGGCTGCTGCAATCCGCCGCGCCCGCAAGCTGGAGCGCAAGCGGATGGAGCGCGACGGCGTCAAGTAATCTTGCGCGTGCATTGCCGATAAGCCATGAGGGCGCGGATTGAACCCGCGCCCTTTTGCGTTTCCAGCCTTCAGGACTTTCGTGATGACCGAGATTACCCGCGTTCCCCTTCAGCCGATCGCCAAGGGCGCCCTTGGCAAGCTCTGGGTCGGCGTTGCCGCCGCGCTTCTGGTTGCGGGCGGGATTGCCTGGGCGGCCATGCCTTCCTCGGTCAAGGTCGAGACGCTGGTGGAAGGGCAAGGCCTGTCGCCAACCAAGGACGATGTCGCGTTGATCAATTACAAGGGCATGCTGACCGACGGCAAGGTGTTCGACGAGGGCAAGCAGGTGCCGCTGGCAGTCGACGAATCGATCCCCGGCTTCACCCAGGCGCTTGAACAGATGCAGCGCGGCGGCAAGTACAAGATCTCGATCCCCGCGGCGCTCGGTTATGGCGACAAGCAGGCGGGCGAGATTCCGCCGAATTCGGACCTCGTCTTCGAGGTCGAACTGCTCGATTTCAAGAGCAAGGCCGAGATCGAACAGCAGCAGCGCCTGATGCAACAGCTCCAGCAGATGCAGCAGCAGGGCGGTGCGCCGGGCGCACCGGGTGCGATGCCGCCGGGCGCGGTGCCTCCGCAGCCTTGAGCCTCACCCCAGTTTTGAGGAACTGACATGTCGGTCGATACCGAAACCGTGGCGCGGATCGCCGCGCTGGCCCGCCTTAAGGTGACCGAGGAAGAGCTTGCGGCAATGGTGCCCGAGTTGAACAGGATTCTCGCCTGGGTCGAGCAACTGGGCGAAGTGGATGTCACCGGCGTCGAGCCGATGACTGCCGTCATCCCCAATACCTTGCGCTTGCGCGAGGATGTGATCGACGCCGATCCGCTGACCGGCGGCGGCAAGCGCGATTCGGTTCTCGCCAATGCGCCGGCTGCCGAACATGGCTTTTTCGGCGTGCCCAAGGTGATCGAATAATGACCGCACTCACCGATCTGGGCGTCAAGGCGATCCGCGAGGGTGTCGCGGCAGGCGAATTCTCGGCTGTCGAAGTGGCCGAGGCATTCAACGCCAATGTCGCGGCGGCGAGCGCGCTCAATGCCTTCGTCGTCGCCACGCCCGAAGCGGCGATCGCCGCGGCCAAGGCCACCGATGCAAAGCGTGCGGCAGGCGAGGACCTGGGCAAGATGGGGCGTGCCCATCGGCATGAAGGACCTGTTCGCCACGCGCGGCGTGCAGACCACGGCAGCCAGCCACATCCTCGAAGGCTTCCTGCCCGAATACGAGAGCACCGTTTCGCAAAAGCTTTGGGATGCGGGCGCGGGCATGCTGGGCAAGCTCAACCTCGACCAGTTCGCCATGGGCTCGTCGAACGAGACGAGCTATTTC
>JAURNJ010000207.1 GCA_030830245.1 Novosphingobium sp.
CGCCTTCAACCGCCCCGTCGACGAAGCCCTGATCGGGTTCGAGCGTTATGAAGGTTTCGCGCTCGCCCAGCTCGCCGGTTGCCGGATCGAGCGGGTAGCGATCGCAGCGCTGGGACGTGGAATCGGAGATGTAGAGCGTGCGTCCGTCGGGCGAGAAGGCAAGGCCGTTGGCGCAGGAATAGCCGTCTATCACCTTGACCAGCCGATCGCCGTCGAGCCGGAACAGGCAGGCGCCGCCGGGATGAGCATTGCCCGCACCCACCGTCTGGTTCATCGAACCGACCCAGAAGCGGCCGGTGGGGTCGCAGGCCGCTTCGTGAAGCGCCAGCGGGGCCTCCAGCGGCGACTTCACCCGCAGCGTCAGGTTGCCTGTTTCCAGATCGAAATCGTAGAGGCCGCCCGCCAGCACAACCAGCATGCCGCTGCCTTCCTGGAGCGCGAAGCCGCCGATGCGTTCCGGCATGGGCCAGCGCCGGATTTCGTCCGTCGCCGGGTCCCAGCGTTGCAGTTGCGGGTCCTCGCAATCGATCCAGTAGAGCACCTGTTCGACGACCGACCACACCGGCGTCTCGCCGATCACGTTCCTGGTGTCGCCGATGCGTTCGACCTGCGGTGTGATGGTGCGCATGTGGTGGCCCCTTGCTGGCGTCAGTCCCCGATGACGACAGGCAGGCTGTTCCAGCCCCACTGGAAGCTCGAGGGATAGCGTATGGCGCTGCCCATATCGAAGGAATAGCTTCCCACCCGGCGCAGGAAGGTCTCGACAATGATCTTGAGTTCCAGCCGCGCGAGGTGAATGCCAAAGCAATAGTGCTGGCCGGTGCCGAAGGAGAGCACGCGCCTGATCGGCCGGTTCCAGCGGAATTCCCGCGGCGCGTCGAATTCCGCCTCGTCCCACTTGGCCGAACCGAACAGCACGATGATGCGCTGTCCCTTGCGGATCCTCGCCCCGGCAACCTCGACATCCCGATGCGCGGTGCGGCTGAACCATTGGGCAGGCGCGCAAAAGCGGATCATCTCCTCGACAGCCCTGGGCACGTTCTTGGCAAGGTCCGCGCGAACCTCCGCCAGCTGGTCCGGCGTATTCGCAAGTTCCATCAAACCATGCGCAGCGATCTTGGGCGCGGTCTCGGTACCGCCGACGAAGACGCAGACGAGCTGAGCCGCGACCTCCTCGTCGCTGAGCGCGCGACTGAAATGGTCCAGGTGAATCAGCCCATCGATAAGCATGTTGTCGCCGTCTGCCCCGGCTGCGCGCCGCCGCGTAACGCACTCGCCAATAATCGCCGCATAGCGCGCCATCATCATCGGTACATCGATGCCGCCGCTCGCCTCGTCGGTGCGGCTCATCGCATTGACCATGTCGAGCACTTCACGCGCGCGCGTCAGCTCTATGCCGAACAGCTTGCAGATCACGCTGGCCGAGATGATCCCGCCATAGTCCTGCGTCAGATCGAAGCGCTTCCTCGGCAGCAGGTCGTCGAGCAGTTCATTGGCAAGGCCCTCGACGAAGCCCGCGAGAGACTTCACCGCCTTGGGTTGCAACGGCTTGATATGCGCCTGGCGCAGCGCTTCGTAATGTGGCGAGCCCAGCAGTGCGAAGCCGGGCAATGGATCGAGCGGCAACTCCTGCGCAGTACCCGTGTGCCGATCAAGCAGCATCTCCTCGGACGGCAGCGTCGATTCGCTGGCAATGAAGGCGTTGTCGCCGATCGTCAGCACATCGACGATATCCTGGAAGCGCGAGAAGGCCCAGGTGTCGTATTTTGCGATGAAATGGACTTCCGGCTTGGCCCTGAGCTCCTCGTAGAACGGCACCGGATTGGCCATGACGGCCGGCGAAAAGGGATCGTAGGCCGCCGGGGAATAGTCCTGCGCCGCCATCGGCTGCGTCAGTTCGCGCCCAGTGCGTGGCGCGCGGCGACATAGCCGAAGGCGATGCCGCCGCCGATGCTGGCGCCGGCTCCCGGGTAAGTGGGACCGACGACCGGTGCGGTGATGTTGCCCGAGGCATAGAGGCCGGGAATGACCGAACCGTCTTCCTTCAGCACCCGGGCGTATTCGTCGGTGACGAGCCCGCCCGAAGTGCCGACATCGAGCGGCCAGATCTTGACCGCATAGAACGGCCCCTTCTCGATCTTGCCGAGGGACGCGTTGGGCTTGTGGCCGGGATCGCCCATCTGCTTGTTGTGATGGCTCGCGCCGCGCTGGAAGTCCTCGTCGACGCCTCTTTCCGCAAAGCCATTGAAGCGCTCGATCTCCGCCTTGAAGCCCTCGACATCGATACCGATCTTCTGCGCCAGCTCCTCGATGGTGTCGGCAACGGTGAGATAGCCGTTGTCGATCCACGGCTTTTTCGGTTTGCCGGGAAGCAACGGGCCCCAGCTGTAATTCTTGAGGCAGCGGCTTTCGAGGATCGCCCAGCTCGGCACCGCGCCGCGCGCATACATGCGCTGGCCGAATTCCATATAGGCCCCGGCCTCGTTGCCAACGCGCTTGCCGTCAGGCCCGACAATGATGACATGCGGCTTGCCGCTCTCGCCCGGCACGTGGAAGCCGCCGTACTTGCCGTCCGGCAGCAGCGAGCCCGGCGTCCACCAGGCTTCTTCCATGCAATCGATATCCGCGCCCAGCGCCATCGCCATCTGCATGGCGTCTCCGGTGTCGCCCGGATTGACCATGGTCCATTCGCCGGTGTTGGGCTGGGGCTGATATTTCTTGCGCATCTCCGGGTTGCGGGAGAAGCCGCCGGCATTGAGCAGCACGCCGCGATTGGCCTTGATCAGCCGCTCGCCATGCTCGTCGCGCACGCGCACGCCGACGACCGCGCCGTCCTCGAC
>JAURNJ010000208.1 GCA_030830245.1 Novosphingobium sp.
TCTCGCTGGTCGATCGCGGCTTTGCCTATACCATTGCCCATATCCGCGGCGGCGACGATCTCGGTCGCGCCTGGTACAAAGCAGGCAAGCGTGAGGCGCGCACCAACACCTTCAACGACTTCGTCGATGTCGCCAAAGGGCTCATCGCGCTGGGCTACACGCAGAAGGGTTCGATCAGCGCTTCTGGCGGTTCGGCGGGCGGCGAACTGATGGGCGCGGTGGTCAATTCCGATCCGGACCTGTTCGGCGCGGTGGTTGCCGATGTGCCGTTTGTCGATGTGCTCAACACCATGCTCGACAAGACCTTGCCGCTCACGCCGGGCGAATGGCCCGAATGGGGCAACCCGATCGAGGACAAGGCCGCGTTCGAGCTGATCCGTTCCTACAGCCCTTATGACAATGTTCGGGCCCAGGCCTATCCGCCGATGCTGGTGACGGCAGGCTTGAACGATCCGCGCGTAACCTATTGGGAGCCTGCGAAATGGGTCGCCAGATTGCGCGAGCTCAAGACAGACGACAACGAGCTCTTGCTCAAGACCAATATGGGCGCGGGGCACGGCGGCAAGTCTGGCCGCTTCGAATCGCTGCGCGAAAGCGCCGAGGAATATGCCTTCATCCTGTGGCAGATGAGCGGGAAGTAGTCGCGACTGCCGGATTGCCGCTGCTTCCGAAGCGCATGATGCGCTCACTCATGGTGCGGTTGCGACCAGTGCGCTTGGCTTCGTAGAGCAGGCGATCGCAGTGCGTGTAAAGCGTGACGAAATCCGAGCTGGCGCTTGAATTGCGCGGCTGGCTGACCAGCCCCATGCTGGCGGTAACCGGAAAGTCCAGACCCGGCACCTGTGCCGCGACCCGCGCCGTAATGGCCCTGCGGCGATGTTCCGCACGAGCGACCGCATTGCGCCCGCGCAACAGCAGCATGAATTCCTCGCCGCCCATACGCACGGCCAGGGTGTTATCATCGGGCAGCAAGGCTGCAGCAGCACAGCGCAGCACCTCGTCGCCCACGGCATGGCCGTGATTGTCGTTGATGCGCTTGAAGTGATCGAGGTCGATCACTGCCATCGTATCGAACCCGGCGGCAAACAGGCTGTCGAAGCGCTGGCCGACGTGGCGGCGATTGAGCAGGCCTGTCAGCTCGTCTCGCTCCACTTCCTGTTCGAGCGAGCGGGTTTCGGCCAAAGCGCGGTCGCTCTGGCGTTTGATGATCATGAAGCGATCGGCCACGCCCAGCGATGTCACCACAACCTCGAAGGCGATGGCCAGATGCTGTGCCACCATCATGTCCAGCGGTGAGCCGAATGCGCCGAGGTTGACCGTGGCACGGAAGATTCCGACGATCATGATCGGCGACCACGCTACTATCTGGAAACGCATGGCCCGGCTACCTCGGATCAGCGCCGTGGCAATGATGAGGGTGAACAAGGCCAGGACAGGATAGAAAGTTGCGACGAAGACCGGCGTGGTCCAGCTGCGCATGGCGCCGTCTGCGAACAGGAAGAATGCCAATCCCACCAACGTGATAGCCGACAAGACGTGCGTGACACGCCTGTGCCAAGAATCGAGTTTTCCTTGCTCGACGAGGTTGAGCATGGAATTGCCGGCAGCCACTATACCGAATGTCCAGCTCGTCACCGATAATGCTGACGCCTGGAAAACGGTGAGATCGACGAGGCGATTGATCAGTCCGCTGGAGGCCATGATGTGGGTGAACAAGCAAGCGACGACCACCGCGTGCCAAAGCAGAAAGCGTTCGCGCAGCACCCTGTAGAAGGCGATGTTGTAGACAAAGGGGATGACGAGCACACCGCACAAGGCTGCGACGAGCAATTCGTAACCGACAAATCCGTCCGCGAAATGGCCGCCTGAAACGAGGCCGGCATCGGTCAGCATGTCGGTGTCGCGCGGCTTTTCTACTGAAAGCCAGAGCACCTCGGGCCGACCGGCGAGGCGAGGCAATCTTGCGCTCATCAGCCAGTCGTATGTGGCCAGTTGCAGGTCTTCCGACCGGTAGGTGGCCCGAGCCTTCCTGCCCTGCGCATCCTCCAGAACCACCGTGAGCCGTTCAAACCCGCTGATGCGCATGATGAGCGTATCGATGCCGGACATGTCCTTTCCGGCAAGGTCGAAGCGCAGGACGGCTCGCTCTGGCGCCCAGGACCATTCGCGGCGATCGCAGGACCAGCGCTCAGGTTCGCGTGCCAGGGCAGGGTAGCCGACATTTCCCGGATCGGCGGCAAGGCAGGTCGATCCGGGCGCAAATCCGCTGCTTGCCGCGGCTGGCACGCCGGCAAGGAAGAAGAGCGCGGCAAAGACCAGCGCTGCTCTTTTCAGCAATCCCACGACCATCCAGGTACCAATAGGCCCGAATGGTCAAATTTGGTTTAATCGCACTGACTTGTGTCAAAAAGTACGATCATGCCAAAACCGCCGCAAGCGATGCCGCCTCGTAGCCGAGTTCGCTTGCCACGGCGGGGTGGACAACCGCTCCGCCGTGAACATTGAGCCCTGCCGCAAGGTTCGGATCAGCTCTCAGCGCGTCTTTCCAGCCCTTGTCGGCCATGGCCAGAACATGCGGCAGGGTGACGTTGTTGAGCGCATAGGTGCTGGTGCGCGAAACCGCGCCGGGCATGTTGGCGACGCAATAGTGCACGATTCCGTCCACCAGATAGGTGGGATCGTCATGGGTGGTCGGCCTGCTCGTCTCGAAACAGCCGCCCTGATCGATGGCGACATCGACGAGCACTGAACCCGGTTTCATCTTGGCCAGCATGGCGCGTGTGACCAGCTGCGGCGCGGCGGCGCCCGGCACCAGAACCGCCCCGATCACCAGTTCGGCCTCGCCGATCATCTGTTCGATCGTGGCGCGGTTGGAAAACCGGGTCTTGGCACGCCCTTCGAAATGGTTGTCGAGCCGCTCGAGCACTTCGGCGTCGCGGTCGAGTATCGTGACATCGGCGCCCATGCCAACCGCCATCTGCGCAGCGTTGAAGCCGACCACACCGCCGCCGATCACCATGACCTTGCCCGGCAGAACGCCCGGCACGCCGCCCAGCAGCACGCCACGCCCGCCGGTCGCCTTCTGCAGCGCCGTGGCGCCTGCCTGGATCGCCATGCGCCCGGCCACCTGGCTCATCGGCTTCAGCAGGGGCAAGGACCCGCCTTTGCCGGTGACGGTCTCGTAAGCGATTGCGGTAACGCCCGATTTCACCAGATCGGCAGTCTGTTCCGGGTCTGGAGCAAGGTGCAGGTAAGTGAACAGCACCTGCCCCTCGCGCAACATGGCGCGCTCGTTGGGCTGCGGCTCCTTGACCTTGACCATCAGCTCGCAACTGCTGAACACCTCGTCAGCACTGGCGATGATGGTCGCACCGGCTTCGACATAGTGGGCATCGAATGCGCCAATCCCTTCGCCCGCACCGCTCTCGACCAGCACTTCATGACCATGCGCCACGATTTCGCGCACGCTTTCCGGCGTGAGGCCGACACGATATTCGTGGTTCTTGATCTCGCGAACAGTGCCAACTTTCATCCGGTATCTCCTCTAGTTTTCCCCGATCAGTCCGCGCGCAACGGCGCGGTGATCATGATCTCTCTTGCCGCGCGAATGTCGCCGGTCGCGCTTTGCGCGTCCAGCCGCGTGCCATCGATGCCGCGAAAGGTTTCCTCGGCATTGTCGATCTCGACCTGATCGAGGTCGAGCGATTCCATGGTTCGTCGCGCCAGGACGATCGCCGATTCGTAAACCTCGCGCACCACGCCGCAGACCGGAGCATCGGCAAGTTCCAGCACGGAGCGCCGGTCATAGCCTCGCACCAGCAGCCGCGCCTGCGGAAAGGCCTTGTGCACCGCTTCGAGCAGGTCGGCACTGGCCTGGTCGCGGTCGATGCAAAAGGCGATGGCCCGCGCCTCTCCCGCGCCTGCCTGCCGGAGCAAGTCGATGCGGGTGCCGTCACCGAAATAGACTCGGCTGCCAAACTCGCGGGCGATGTCGATGCGCGCCGCGTCGCTGTCGATCAGGGTGACCCCCAGCCCGGATGCCATCAGCATTTGCGCCGTGGTCTGGCCGAAACGGCCATAACCGACGACCAGAACATCTGCGGCATGGCCGGGCGGTCCCTCGCGGGTTTCGCTGACGGCGGGCTCGCGCCGCAACCGTTCGGTCGCCATCATCAGGAACGGCGTTGTCGCCATCGACAGGGTAACGACAGCGCCGATCAGGCTCGCGGTCTCCGCATCGAGCAGACCCGCTCCCTGCGCCTGCGCGAACAGGACAAAGCCGAACTCGCCGCCCTGGCTGAGCAGCAGGCCCAGCGCGAAAGCCTCGCGCCAGGCGAGGCCGAAGAGCCGCCCGAGGCCCGCGATCACTGCCGCCTTGATGACGACCACGGCCACAGCCATGGCGAAGACGAACAACGGCCGCTCGGAAATTGCGCCAAGATCGAGCAACATGCCGACCGAGACGAAAAACAGGCCGAGCAGGATCGAGCGGAACGGCTCGACATCGGCTTCGAGCTCGTGGCGATAGGGACTGTCGGCCAACATCACCCCGGCGACGAAGGCCCCGAGCGCAGGTGAGAGGCCCAGCGCGAGCATCAATGCCGAGGCTGCGACGATCACGAACAATGCCGCGACAACGAACATCTCGCGCTCGCCCAGCCGCCCGATCAGCTGCAACATCGGCCGCAGCACAAAGCGGCCCGCCGCGATGAGTCCCGCCACTGCCAGCAACGAATGGATGGCAAGCTGCAAGCCGGGCGGACCATGCTCCGCCCCACCCGAACCACTGCCAAGCGCGGCGACAATTGTGATCAACGGTATGATCGACAAATCCTGGAAAAGAAGCACCGAGAACGCGCGCTCGCCAAACGGCGTGTGCAGCCGCCCCGAGCTTTGCAGCATGGGGAGGACCTGCGCGGTGGAAGACAGCGCCAGCGGCAGGCCAATTGCCAGCGCCGCGGCCCAGCCAAAGCCCGCGAACAGGCCTACTGCGGCAGTCATCGCCATGCCGCACAGGCTCACCTGCAAAAGACCGAGGCCAAAGATCTGCTGGCGCAGCCGCCACAGCCGCGAGGGCGCAAGTTCCAGCCCGACGATGAACAACAGAATGACGATGCCCAGTTCGGCCACGCCGATGGTGCGCTCGGCATTGCCGACCAGCCCCAGCCCCGATGGTCCGATCAACGCGCCCGCGACGAGATAGCCCAGCGTCGCACCCAGCCCGAGCTTGCGGAACACCAGCACCAGAATCAGCGCCCCGCCCAGCAGGATCGCGCCGTCGTTGAGGAGAAAGCTTTGAGCCGAATGTTCCGTCTGTCCTCTGCCCTTGCCGGGCGAACCTACAACGGAATGGTACGAGCGTCGCGCGGCATGTTGTGCGCAATGCATGCCGGGCTTGCGCACAACAGGACGCGCCGCCTAGCTTGGGCGAAAGAATCGGTTGGGGGAGAGGCAATGGACGTTCTCAAGGGCATCAAGGTCATCGACGTGACCGCTTTCGCATTCGTGCCCTCGGCTGGTGGCGTCCTCGCGCACTGGGGCGCGGAGGTGATCAAGGTCGAAGGGCCACGCACGCCCGATCCCATGCGGCTGATGCACGGCGGCAGCCTCGAGCCAGGGCAGGCAGGGCCACATTTCAAGCACTACAGA
>JAURNJ010000209.1 GCA_030830245.1 Novosphingobium sp.
CCGATCCTCGGCATGGAGGAAATCCGCCGCATTCGCCGCATGAAGAAAGAGCACAACATCAAGGCGCTGACCTATTTCCCGGCTGCCTCGCTGCCGCAGGTCGCGCTCAACGAACGCGAGCTCTATCCCTTCTATGCCGAGTGCATCGATCTCGACATTCCGTTCGTGGCCAATGCCGGGGTGCCCGGTCCGCGCTTTCCGCTGCGCACCCAGAAGGTCGAGCATCTGGACGAGGTGTGCTGGTTCTTCCCGGAACTGCGCTTCGTCATGCGCCACGGGGCCGAGCCGTGGGAGGATCTGGCCGTCAAGCTGATGCTCAAATACCCCAACCTCTATTATTCGACCTCGGCCTTCGCGCCCAAGCATTACCCCAAGGCGGTGATCGACTTTGCCAACAAGCGCGGGCCGGACAAGATCATCTACGCGGGCTATTTCCCCGCTGGCCTGAGCCTCGAGCGGATTTTCACCGAGCTGCAGAACGTGCCGTTCAAGGACGAGGTGTGGCCCAAGTTCCTGCGCGAGAATGCGGCGCGCGTTTTCAAGCTGGACTGAGGAGAGCAAGACCGTGAGCACCAACCGGCACCGGATCGGCATCGTTGGCGGCAACGCCACGCGAGCCTGGGCGCATGACGCCCACGTTCCCGCACTGAAGAAGATGACCGACCGTTTCGTCATCGAGGCGGTGTCGGCGCGCTCGCAGGAACTGGCGGACGAGGCCAATGCCGCGTTTGGCGGCAACCGCGCCTTCGGCGATTCGCTGGCATTGGTGCGCGATCCGGGCGTTGATATCGTCGCGGTGACGGTCAAGGTGCCCGAGCACCGCGCCATCGTGCTTGCCGCGCTTGCGGCTGGCAAGAACGTCTACTGCGAATGGCCGCTGGGCCGCGACCTTGCCGAGGCCGAGGAAATGGCCGCTGCGGTGCCGCAGGGCGCGCATGTCATGATCGGCACGCAGGCGCTGTCGGCTCCCGCGGTGATCCATGCGAAAAAGCTGATCGACGAGGGCCATCTGGGCGAGCTCAAGGTCTGCCGCGTCTTCTCGCCCACCGGCGCCTGGGGAGACGTTGCCGCCCCGCACTATGCCTACCTTCAGGACAAGACGAACGGAGCGACGCTGGAAACCATCGCGGGCGGGCATACGCTGGTGACGATGGAGTTCCTCCTTGGCCCTTACCGCGAGCTCGACGCGCGAACCTCGATCATGCGCAAGCACGTGCCCATCGTCGGGACCGACGAAATCGTCGAGCGCACTTGCGCCGATCACATGGCGGTGATCGGCAAGCATGAAAGCGGCTGCAGCTCGACTCTCGAAGTGCCCGGCGGTGTAACCGACCGCAACTTTTCGCTGGAACTGGTCGGCACGAGCGGCTCGCTTGTGCTGAAGATGGCCGAAAGTTTCGCCGGCGGCTATCAGGCTGGAACGATAGTGCTGGAAACCAGCTTCGACGCGCCGCCCGCGCCCGCGCACGTGGTCGAGGGGCTGAAATACGCCCCGGTCAACGTTGCTGAGGCCTGGGCGCGCTTTGCCGACGACATCGAGAACGGCACCTACACCGTGCCCGATTTCGACGATGCGGTGCGGCTGACCAAGGTGCTCGATGCGATCGATACGGCCTCGGCCAGCGGCCAGCGACAGGTGCTCTGAACGAACCTATCTTAAGTTTCCCCTCCCGCAAGCGGGAGGTGTGAGTCCTCGTCAATTTGTGCCTACCGCCGCACCTTGCGCAGATCGCCGAGCATTTCCGGACCTTTGGTATTGCCATCCTGCGACCAGGTCTGGCGTTTGACGATGCGCCACTGGCCATCGTCCTCGCGCACCAGTTCGAGCCGCGAGGCGGATAGCCGCCAGATGTAATAGCCGTCCTCACCCTTGCGCGGGATCATCGTGTGGCAGGTGGCTGCGGCCTCATCGCCTTCGACGACGATGTAGGGCGGCAGGGCAACGTGGGCGACGCCGCCTGCGACGAGCGCGCGGTGGCCCGCATCCTTGGTAATGCTGGCGACACGATCGCGACCCTGGAAATCCAGCGTGTCGTCGACCATGTAGCGCCCGTTCTCGGCATAGAAATCTGCGACCGAATCGTAATTGAGGCCATCGACCGAGTAGCCGTATCCGGCGAGCACCTGGCGGATCGCCTCGTGATCTTCCAGCCTTTGCAGGCGCTCCTCGATGGTCTTGCCTGTTCCTGCCATTTATCTTGCTCCTATCCGCTTACCGTCCGGCCTTGCCAGTAACTGTCACGCAGGGCCTTCTTTGAAATCTTGCCATTGTCGTCGCGCGGAAGCTGCTGCTGGAAATCAATGGTCTTGGGACACTTCAAGGTGGCCAGCTTCGATTTGCAGTATTCGATCAGTTCGGCTTCCAGTTCCGGCCCTGCCTCGTTCCAGTCGGCGGGCTGGACCACGGCCTTGACTTGTTCGCCCATGTCGGGATCGGGCACGCCGAACACGACCACGTCGGCGATCTTGGGGTGCATGGTCAGCACGTTCTCGGCTTCCTGCGGGTAGATGTTGACGCCGCCCGCGACGATCATGAACGAGCGGCGGTCAGTGAGGAACAGGTAGCCGTCCTCGTCAACGCGGCCGATGTCGCCATAGGTGCGCCAGCCGCGCCCCTTGGGGTCGAACGAGCCCTTGGTCTTCTCGTCGTCGCCATGATATTCGAACTTTGCCTCGGGCCGTTCGAAATAGATCAGGCCCGCTTCGCCGACAGGCAGTTCGTTTCCTTCCTCGTCACAGATGTGCAGCACGCCGTGCGATGCCTTGCCCACCGAGCCCGGCTTTTTCAGCCATTCCTCGGCTGTGATGTTGGTGGAACCATTGCCTTCTGACCCGCCATAATACTCTTGGATGATCGGGCCGAGCCAGTCGATCATCGCATGCTTGACCGGAATGGGGCAGGGCGCGGCAGC
>JAURNJ010000210.1 GCA_030830245.1 Novosphingobium sp.
CGACGCTTTTCAATGCAGCGCCGGCGGCTCGAAGAAAGCTCATGATCGGGGGGCCTACCTGGGTGGCATCCGTGTAAGGCGTTTTCGAATCGCTGCTGATGGTCATCGAGGGCAGCAAGACATTGCCGCCCTTGCTGGCCTTGGGGCAGGATGGCGCGCCGCCGAGCATCCGCGCGGCCATCCGGTTACTTGACATTGCGGGGGGCGGCGCGAGATCAACGGCATAGAGGGCGGGGTACGATCCGCCGATCAGGGAGAGCAAGAATGGCAGAAGCGACGCAAGATGCAGCGAATGGGAAGTTCCGGTTCCTGCACACGATGATTCGGGTGCGGGATCTGGACAAGTCGATCGATTTCTATACCCGCCTGCTCGGCATGCAGCTGCTGCGCAAGACGGACTATCCCAGCGGTGAATTTACCCTGGCCTTCGTCGGCTACGGCACCGAGGAGGACAGCACGGTGGTCGAACTGACCCATAACTGGGGTCAGAAAGAGCCCTATCAGCAGGGCACGGCATTCGGGCATCTGGCTATCGGGGTGCCGGATGTCTATGCGACCTGCGATGCGATGGCGGCCGAAGGGGTGAAAATCCCGCGTCCGGCCGGGCCGATGAAGCATGGCGGCCGGGTGATCGCTTTCATCGAGGACCCAGACGGTTACAAGATCGAACTGGTCGAGCGGAGCTAGGCTTACAGCGCTCCATAACGCGAGAGGCGGGCCGAAGCCCGCCTCTTTTGCATTCTGCCGAGAGCTAGAGATCAGCGCTTGTCGAGCGGCACGAAGGGTCGCTCGTCGTAGCCGGTGTAGAGCTGGCGCGGACGGCCGATCTTCTGGCTCGGATCCTCGATCATTTCCTTCCACTGGGCGATCCAGCCGACGGTGCGCGCAACCGCGAACAGCACGGTGAACATGCTGGTCGGGAAGCCCATCGCCTTCAGGATGATTCCGGAATAGAAGTCGACATTCGGGAACAGCTTACGCTTCACGAAGTAGTCGTCCTCAAGCGCAATCTTCTCAAGCTGCATCGCCAGTTCGAGCATCGGGTCGTGGATGCCCAGGCGCTCGAGCACCTCGTGGCAGGACTGCTGCATCACCTTCGCGCGCGGGTCGTAGTTCTTGTAGACCCGGTGGCCGAAGCCCATGAGCCGGAAGTTGTCGTCCGGATCCTTCGCGCGCTTGATGAACTCGGGGATGCGGTCCTTGTGGCCGATCTCGTCCAGCATGGTGAGAACCGCCTCGTTGGCGCCGCCATGCGACGGCCCCCAGAGCGAGGAGATGCCGGCCGAGATGCAGGCGAACGGGTTCGCGCCCGACGAGCCGGCCAGCCGGACGGTCGAGGTCGAGGCATTCTGCTCGTGATCGGCATGCAGGATCAGCAGGCGGTTGATGGCCTTCGACAGCACCGGATCGACTTTGTAGTCCTCCGCCGGAACCGCGAACAGCATCTGCAGGAAATTCTCAGCGTAATTGAGATTGTTGCGCGGATACTGGAAAGGCTGGCCGATGGAATATTTATAGGCCCAGGCCGCGATCGTTGGCATCTTCGCGATCAGGCGATGCGACGCGATCATGCGGTGCTGCGGATCGTTGATATCGGTGGAGTCGTGATAGAAGGCGGACAAGGCGCCGACCACGCCGACCATGATCGCCATCGGATGGGCGTCGCGGCGGAAGCCCCGGAAGAAGTAGGTGATCTGGTCGTGCAGCATCGTGTGGTGCGTGATGCTGTGTTCGAACTCGGCCTTCTGCTGCGCATTCGGCAATTCGCCCTGCAGCAGCAGATAGCAGACCTCCAGGAAGTCGGTTTTCTCGGCGAGATCCTCGATCTTGTAGCCGCGGTGCATCAGCACCCCGACTTCACCGTCGATATAGGTGATCTTGGATTCGCATGAGCCGGTCGAGGTGTAGCCCGGATCGTAGGTGAAGTAGCCTGAAGTGCCGTACAGCTTCCGGACGTCTATCACCTTGGGCCCCACCGACCCCGGCATCAACGGGAAGTCGAATTTCCGGCCGGTGCTGTGGTCGACCAGCGTCACGTATTCGTTGCCAGCCGCTTGGCCGGCAGCCTTCGCCTTGTCGCTCATTGTTTTAGTCTTTCCGTCTTTGGCGTTGGAAAGCTGAGAGAACTACAGGCCCCTGCGCCCGGAGCCCCCTTGTATTGCATTGCACTATACATGACGGAGGAAGCGTTGAGCAAACGGCCTAGTGCTGTTTCGATGCGGCCGCGATACGCGCCAGCACCGCGTCCCGCCCAAGGACGGCCATGACCTCGAAGACACCTGGTGACGCGTTCGAGCCGGTCAATGCAGCCCGCAGCGGCTGGGCCAGTTTGCCGAGACCGAGGCCGCGGCGCTCGGCTGCGGCCCGCAGTGCTTCCTCGATCGTGGCGGCGTCCCAGGGCGCGACGGCCGCGATCTCGATGGCCATGTCCGCCAGCAGCGCGGCGGCTTCCCCTTCAAGCAGCTTGGCCGCTTTGGCATTCGCCAAGGGGAAGCTGGGGGGGACGATATAGAACAGCGCGTTGTCCGCCAGTTCGACAAGCGTCTTGGCACGCGTCTTGAGGCCGGGTAACCCGGCGGCGACGCGTGTGCGCTCGTCATCCGACAAGGGGCGCTGCACCCGGTCCGCCAGCAAGGGATCGATCAGCGCCAGTAGGCGCGCGTCGTCCGCCTCCCGCAGATAATGCGCATTGAGGCTCTCCAGGCGGTCGAGATCGAACCGAGCCGCAGAGCGGCCCACGGCATCCAGTCCGAACCAGGCCACCGCTTGTTCGGTGGAAATGATTTCGTCATCGCCATGCGACCAGCCGAGCCGGAGCAAGTAGTTCCGCATTGCTTCGGGAAGATAGCCAAGCGCGCGATAGGCTTCGACGCCCACCGCCCCATGGCGTTTCGAGAGCTTCTGGCCGTCGGCACCATGGATAAGGGGAATGTGGGCAAAGGCGGGGATCGGCCAGTCCATAGCCTTGAAGAGGTGATACTGGCGGAATGCGTTGTTCAAATGGTCGTCGCCGCGGATCACATGCGTCATGCCCATGTCGTGATCGTCGACCACGACCGACAGCATGTAGGTCGGCGTGCCGTCCGCCCGCAGCAGCACGAAATCGTCCAGTTGCGCGTTGTCCACGCGAACAGGCCCCTGCACCAGGTCGTCGATGACGGTTTCGCCTTCCAGCGGCATCTTGATCCGGATCACCGGCCGCACGCCCTCGGGCGCATCGGCAGGATCGCGGTCGCGCCAGCGGCGATCGTAGAGCACCGGGCTGCCGGCCGCTTTCGCAGCGATGCGCATCTCGGCCAGTTCCTCCGGCGAAGCATAGCAGCGATACGCTTGGCCGCGTGCCAGCAACTCGTTCGCTACGGCGACATGCCGCTCGGCGTTATGGCTCTGGAAGACGATATCGCCGTCCCAGTCCAGTTCGAGCCATTCGAGTCCCTTGATGATCGCGTCGACCGCGTCCTGGGTCGATCGAGCGCGGTCGGTGTCTTCGATCCGAAGCCGGAACCGGCCGCCATGGTGGCGCGCGAACAGCCAGTTGAAGAGAGCGGTGCGGGCGCTGCCGATATGCAGGTAGCCGGTGGGAGAGGGCGGAAAGCGGGTGACGACGGACATGGTTCTCGCTTGGGGCTGGGGCGCTGCGCAGCGGGGCGCGCATCATAACGGGGTGGCCTTTGCGAATCATCCCCTCGCAGCGAAAGCGACAGTCCAGCCGCAGACGGCTAAACTCGGTCGCGGAGGAGCTCACAGGGGCGTCCGGGGATGGCAGTTGATGCGGCGCGCATGGCGGTTCCTCCGCGAGGCGTTCGGGCCGTATCGGCCTTCGTCCGCCGCGTCGGCGA
>JAURNJ010000211.1 GCA_030830245.1 Novosphingobium sp.
AGGCGGCAAGAACTACGATCTCGACGTGATCGTGTTTGCCACCGGCTTTCGCGCCAACGAATACCTCTGGCCGATGGAAGTACGCGGAAAAGGCGGCAAGCGGATCGAGGAAATCTGGGAGAAGGACGGTCCGCGCGCCTACCTGGGTGCGATGGTTCCCGATTTCCCCAACCTGTTCATGTGCTACGGTCCAAACTCGAACAATTTCGGCGGCTTCACCGTGGTCGATCTGCTCGAGATCACGGCGCAGTTCGCCGTGCGCGCCATTGCCGGTCTGATCGAACGCGGCCAGGCCAGCGTCGATGTGACCGAGGAAGCCTACTGGCGCTTTGCCGACATCCTTGACGAGTCCGAGAAGGGCATGGTCTACCTCGATCAGCGTGCGAACAGCTACTACCAGAACGGCGGACGGTCGTCGGTCAACGGGCCGGTCGATTACCGCCGGATGTGGCGCTGGCTCAAGGACCCTGCGGCCCCGCCGCCTGCCACCACCGACGCAGGCATGCGGCCCTGGTTCAACGGGGATCTGATCGTCGCCTAGCAGGCATGGAGGCAGTCATGGAAGCACCGACGCAAGCGCAAAGCCACCTGACTGCCAAGCTGCCCTATCTGCGCAGTGATCTCGACCTGCTGCATGTCGAGTTCACTGCGCGCATTCTCGGTGACGAAGTGTTCGAGCGGCTGGAGACATCGATCCGCAATGGCCGCATTGCGGATGTGCCTCCGTCGCTGGAGCGCGAGGGCTTCCAGCTGGTCGTGCATCCCAGCGCCACGGTTCGCGACCGAACGGAAGAATTGAAGGCGCCGGGCGGCCTGCTGACCCAGAGCGACGCCCTTCGCGCATACTGGGCGGAGACGATCCCCCTGATCGCCCGCCTGAGCGGCGCGCGCGACGTTCTGCCGCTCCATGCCTCCACCGTGCGGTTCAGCCCGGCGCTGAAGAACGACAAGGCTATGACTCCGGCAGGCTGGCCGCATGTCGATTACGACACGCCCGAATCCGAGGTCCAGCTCAAGGAAACGCTGGAACTGAACCAGTTCGATCCTGCGCCCTACAGTCGCTACGTCATGTACCAGTGCTGGCATGTCCTGAGCGAGCCGCCGCAGGACATACCGCTGGCGATGTGCGACGGTCGAACCGTGTCGGTCGACGACATCGTCCCCATCGAATACCACATGAAGACGCCCGAGCGCGACGTGACCTACCAGTCGAGCGGGGCGCGCTTCAGTGACCGACACCGCTGGTGGTATTTCCCTGACATGACCCGCGAGGAACTGCTGGTATTCATCGGCTTTGATTCCGCGCTGGGAGATTCGTTCAAGACCCTGCATGTCGGCATAAGGGACGAATCGCACGAACGACCGGTGCCCCGCATCAGTCTGGAAACACGCTATTTCGCGCTATTCGATTAGAGAAAACACTAAAGGGAGAGAGGCAACAATGCCATTCGACATCGCACCATTGCTCGCGCCGGGCAAAGTCGCCGTTCTGCTTTCCGAAGTTCAACGCGGCATAATCGGCGATCTTGCTACCGGCAGCCCGCTGGCGACAGGTGCGCAGGAAGTCGGCGTAATCGGCAACTGTGCGACGCTGGCCACTGCCGCGCGGGCGAACGGAGCGCCAGTCGTTCATTGCCTCGCTGACACTTCGCCGGGCCGCTGGGGCGCGGGAACCAATTGCCGCCTATACACGGGCGGGGCCGGTCCTTCCTCTGGCGGACGCGTCCACAACCCCGATGGCGACACGCCATGCCCTGAGGTCTGGCAGGATGGCGATCTCACTTCGGTGCGGGTCCACGGCCTGCACCCGATGGCTGACAACTCGCTCGACCGCCGCCTGCGCAACAAGGGCATTTCGACCCTGATCGTTGCGGGAGTGTCGCTCAACGTTGCGATCCTCGGCCTGTCGATCGAGGCAGTGAACAGCAACTATACCGTCATCATCCCGCGCGATGCCGTTTCGGGCTTTCCCAGCGAGTACGCGCAGCACGCGATCCGCAACACGCTGTCCTTCATCACCACCTTGTCGACTGTCGACGACATCATCGCCGCCTGGCCGCAGGCGTGAGCGAACCAGCCACGCCGCTCTACAACTTCGAGGCGCTGGGCTTTGTGCCCGGCGAACTGGTGGTAGTGACGGGCGCGGCAAGCGGCATTGGCAGGGCCACCGCGCTGTGTGCTGCCAAATCGGGCCTGACCGTGGCCGTATGGGACATGAACGGTCCCGGTGCGCTGGCAACGGCGAAGGACATTTCCGAAGCGGGCGGACTGGGTTTTGCAGTTACCGTCGATGTATTCGACGAAGCGCAAGTTGAGCGCGCCTGGCGCGAGACCCTCGCCAAAGGTGTGTGCCGCTATCTGGTCAACAACGCCGGCCCGCCCAGTGTCAAGAAAGGGCCGTTCGGCGATCTCCTGCGAGATGCGCTGGGCAGCATGGAGAGGGTGACCTCGCTATGGTTGGACCATTGTGGCGAACAGGCGGCGGCCCTCGTCAATATCGCGTCAATCGCGGGCACTGCGCAGGGCAGCGGCAAGACAGTTTCGTCGTTTTACCCTGCCTCCAAGGCGGGCATCACCGGCTATACCCGCTGGCTTGCCACCCGCCACGATGGCAGGCCCCGCGCCAATGCGGTCGCGCCGGGCATAACGGTTACGCCTAGGATAGCACCGATGCTCGAATTGCCCGCAATGCAGGATCTCGCCACGCGTGTGCCGGTGGGCCGCCTCGGTCAGCCCGAGGACATTGCTCACGCCGTCCTGTTCCTGCTCTCGCCGGCAGCGAGCTACATCAATGGCGTGGTTCTGCCGGTTGATGGCGGGGTCACGCTAGCTTAGCCCGTTTCGGGCATAACCACTGCCTTGATCGCCTTGCCCGAACCGACCGCCTCGATCGCTTCCTGTGCGCCGGTGAGTGGAAACCGATGGGTGACGAGATCGGCGAAGCCCAGCCGTTCACCATGGTCGCGCGCCAGTTCGACGACTGTCTTCAAGTCCTCGATCCGCGCGGGGCCGAGATTGCCGATGATCTGCTGGCTAAAGTTCACCATGCGCACGACATTGAGTTCGGCCATGGGCGGTCCAGAGTAGATGCCGAGCACCAGATAGCGCCCCTCTGCGGCAAGCAGCGACATTCCCTCATCGAAAGCCTCGATCTTGCCCGTCGCTTCGATCACCACGTCTGCCATGCGTCCGCCGGTAAGTTCCGCAATTCGGGCTGCGCGTTCCTCTCGCGTGGTGGACAGAAGCGGCAAGGTAGTTGTCGCACCCAGCCGCTCGGCCACGCGCAGGCGATCGTCGGGCGCACCGATGACGATCAGCTGGCTTGGCCCCGCTAGCGATGCCAGCAGAGTCGCAGAAAGCCCGACAGGTCCGCAGCCCTGCACCACCACGATCTGGCCCGGCTTCACGCCGCCAAGCCGCGTCATTCCACCAATCGCGGTCGGCATGGCGCAACCGAAAGCGATCACGGCTTCGGGCGGCGTGCCTTCCGGGATGCGAAAGAAGCCCACGCCTTTTGCCAGCCAGGCCCAGTCCTGATAGCTGGCGACGCTCGGGCGGTCAGCTGGCACCGGCCAGGGCGCGTTGTCGTCTCCCGGAGTAGCCGTACCGGCAACCGGGAAGCCATCGACCTTGGACGGCGAGAAATAGACAAGGTCGCCGATCGCAACTGGCTCGCCGCCGCTGTCGGTGGTCACGCCCTCCCCCAGCGCCTCGATCCGCCCGATGCCTTCGTGCCCGAATGCGACCGGCGCTGGCGGCGCGGGAATGTCGCCATTCAAGCGGTGCGCATCGGTTCCGCAAACGCCGGCGATCACGACCCGCAGGAGAACACCGCCCGGTTCCGGCTCCGGCACTCCGACCTGGCGAAATTCGAGTGGCTGGCCCGGAGCATGGAAGGCGATGCGCCTGCCGCTGCGAAAGGAAGTGTCACTCATGGTCAGTCACCCTTATCGTTAGCCCGCCGCAAACTGCGCCTTCAATGCCTTCTTGTCTGGCTTGCCTACCGCCGACAAGGGAATGCCCTCTACGAAGTGAACTGCCTTCGGCACCTGCACCGGTCCCTTCTCGGCGCGCACCATTGCCATCAGTTCGGCCGGATCGGGCGACGCCCCTTCCGCCGCCACGACGATCGCCGTCACCGCCTCTCCCCACTTCTCATGCGGCAGGCCGATCACCGCCACTTGCGCGACGCCGGGATGCGCGGCGATGACGTTCTCGACCTCGCGCGCGAAGACATTGAACCCGCCCGAAACGATCATGTCCTTCTTGCGGTCGACAATCCGGAGGAACCCGTCGGGATTGCGAACCGCGACATCGCCGGTATGCAGCCAGCCGTATTTGAATGCCTCCGCCGTCTCCTCGGGCCTGTCGAGGTATCCGGCCATCACCTGCGGGCCGCGCACGCAGATCTCGCCCGGCTCGCCATCGGGCACTTCGTTGCCGTGGTCGTCAAGCAGGCAAACGGAAACATACGGATGCGGCCTGCCGCAAGAAGCAAGCCGCAAGGGGTCATCAACCAGATGCTCGCCCTTCTTGAGCACCGTGACGCATAGCGGCGCTTCGGACTGACCGTAGAACTGGAAGAAGATCGGCCCGAGCTTCTCGATTGCCTCCTTCAGGCGCGATGGGGGAAATGCCGAGGCGCCGTAATAGACCGATTCCAGGCTCGACAGGTCGAACTCGCCGAAGCGCGGATGGTCGATCAGCGCCAGCACCATGGTCGGCACCATCAGCGTGGTGGTGATACGGTGCTTCTGTATTGCCTCCATGAATGAGACGGGATCGAACGCAGGCAGCACGAACATCGATCCGCCCATGATCAGGATCGGAGTGAGCACCGAAGCCCCGGCATGGCTGAGCGGTGAGCAGACGAGATGGCGCACTTCCTTAGGCCATTCGAACTCCGAAAGGAGCACCGTGGCCGCAGTCGCAATCGAAGCGTTGGTGGTTATGACGCCCTTGGGCTTGCCGGTGGTGCCGCCGGTAAAGACTACGCCGATCTGCTGGTCGGGCGGCCCAGCCCGGCCCATCAGCGGCCCCGGCTCGAACTGGCTCGCCATTTCCGACAGCGAAGGGCCGATGCCCGCCTTGCCGATGGCAAACAGGTTGCGCAGGCCCGGCGCGCGAGCCTTAAGGTCTCGCACCGTATCCTCGAAAGCATCGTCGTAGATCAGCGTATCGATATGGGCGTGCTCGATCGCATAGAGATAGTCCTCGACCGAGCCCATCGGATGCAACGAAGTTGAAATGATATCGGCAAAGCGGAACGAGTTGGACACGCCGGGAACTTCGGGCCGGTTTTTCGAAAGCAGCGCTGCGCGTTGAGGCTTGGGGTCGAGCGACAGCAGCAGCTGCGAATAGCGGCTGATCGAATCGCGAATATCGCGCGCAGTCAGCACCGATCCATCCTCGAGCATGATGACCGGGCGTTCGAGATCATAGCTCAGCGCCTCGGCCACCATTTGCGAGGGCGTTGTCGGATAATGCAGCGCGTCCATCACTTCGCTCCCTTGCGTTCGCGATTAGCGAAATCGGCCAATGCCTGCTTGTTTGCCGGAGTGCCCAGCAGATCGCGCATCTTGGCGTTTTCCGCTTCGCGCGCGGCGCGAATATGCGGCAGGTGCGCAGCGAGCATCAGCCCGTTGGTGGCTTTCAAGGATTGCAACGGGCATTGCTCGTAACGGCGGGCAAATTCACTGGCGGTTTCCAGAAGTTGTTCGGAGGCGACAACCTGTTGCCCCAGACCAGAAGCGACCACTTCGGCCGCGCTGAACCACTCTCCCATCAGCAGAGCCCTGCTCGCCTCGGCCCAGCCCATGCGCATCGGAAAGGTGTAGCTCGCCGAAGCCTCCGGACACAGGCCCAGCTGGCTGAACGGCGTGCGCAGTCGCGCGCCCTCGGCGACGAAAACGTGATCGCAGTAACCCAGCATGGTGAAACCGAACCCGACGCCCAGGCCATTGACTGCCGCGATCAGCGGCTTGGGAAAGGTCTCGAACGCTTCTTCCAACTCATCGAACACGCTGCGTGTCGCGGCGCGCGAGGGATCGTTGAGGTCCGCCGTGTTGACCTGCGACATGTCCGACAGGTCCGCCCCGGCACAGAACGCACGGCCCGCGCCGGTGATGATTACGGCATGAAGGCTGTCGTCGGCGGCAAGCTCCTGCATGGCATCGCGCAGTCCGACGAGAAGCGGCGTGTTGAGCGCATTGAGGCGGTCCGGACGGTTCAGCGTGAGCGTCGCGAGCGCGCCCTCCCGCTCGATCAGGACGATCTTCCCGGCAGTCATGACTTCACTCACTCGGCTCTCCTCTCCTCTCTTGGCATTACCGGAATGGCCGACAAGGCCGTCAGGAGCAAGCCAGACCATGCTTGCGTAGACGCGTTGCGTCATGCCAATCGCCATGGCGACGCTGGGCAGGGAGAACGAGGATTACCGAACAGATCACCCACACCGCTCCGCTCTGGCGCTGGACCGGGGGCCAGAACGGCTCCTGGCATTTTCTCACCATTTCCGGCGCGGCAGGAGAGACGCTGACGGAAACCGCGCTGATGCGCCGCCTCGAAGGCATGGCGCGCGGCTTCGGCTCGCTGAAAGTCACCGCGACGATTGGCGAAACGAGTTGGCGGACCTCCATATTCCCCTCGCGGGAAACAGGATGGATGCTGCCGGTCAAGGCAGCCGTGCGCAAGGCCGAGGGCCTGAGCGAGGGAGACGAGGTGGAACTGATCCTTGAGTTCTAGGCGGCGCGCGGGGTGCCGACCCGACCGGCCTCCTCTTCCCGGATCAGTTTTTGCAGGATGCGGCGCGCGCGCACCGCTGCCGCGTCGGAGCTCAGGATCACGGGTCGGTGCGCGAACAGGTCGGTCTCCTCGCCCATCGCTTCCTGCGCCTGCTCTACCATCGGCCCGTCCTGCGTCGAGAAGATGTGGGTCAGCGCCTTCAGGTATAACTCGTCGAGCGAGGTATCATCCTTCTTGCGATCGCGGCTGACCGTCCAGAAATAATGCGTACTTGTTTCGGTTTCCGGTGTAAGTATTTGCGCAGAGGGCAGGTTGAGATCGCTGCCTTCCGGCTCGCCGGGATCCTGCAATCCGGTGCGCAGCATCATCAGCGCGGGCGCATTCCATTCCATGTGCGAGAACACGTCAGCCTTCACCGAGGTTGAGTCGCGCAACGCCGCCTGGATGAAATTTGGCGTGGAATTGGGCTTCCACAGCCAGTTGAACACCTGGTCGCCCTTCTGTTCCACCTTGTTGACGTAGTTTCCATAGCCTTCCGGCAGGCGGGCATCGGGATGGATGAAATCGACGTGGGAAAGGTCGAGCAGGTTGTCGGTAATCAGCTCGTAGTTGCCGGCGATGCGCAGATAGCCATGGACGGTCTTGAAATCAGGGTCGTCCAGCAGGTCAAATGCCGGAGGGATAAGAGCGGGATCGGCAGCTTCCGCCTCGCCTGCCCAAAGCCAGACAAGCCCGCCCCGCTCGACAACCGGCCACGACTTGACGCGATTGTGCGGAGCCGGTTCACCCTCCTCGAACGGCTGGTGCACACAGGCGCCCGACCCGTCGAAGCGCAGACCGTGATAGGGACACTCAATCGCTCTGCCGACCACCTTGCCGCTGGACAGGCGCACGAAGCGGTGCGGGCAGCGATCCTGGAGAATGGCCGCCTTACCATCCTCGCCACGGTACATGACGAGCTTCTCGCTCAATATCGTGCGCGCCAGCGGACCATCCGCCAGCTCGCTCGACATGCAGCCAACATACCAGCAATTGCGCAAATAGGTCATGACGCTCTCCCGTGCGTTCGGTTTGGAGATCAATCTGACCTCATTCGGGCACGGGGGCAATTCCCTAAATCCGTTCCGCCTCCGCCACTGCGTCGCTCGCACGCAAAGAAGCCGTGATCCGCGCCAGGTGCGCGACGTCCAGGACTTCGAGATCGACCTCGAACGTGCCGAAATTCGCGTCGCGCTGGATCATTTCAAGGGTGATGACATTGGCCCGGCTCGCGGCAAACAGACGGGTCACTTCGGCGAGCGTGCCAGGCCAGTTGTAAAGCACCACGCGAAGCCTGCCGATCGCTCCGGTGGATCGCTCGCCCCAGGAAAGGTCGAGCCAGTCGCTGTCGACGCCATCGGCGAGCTTGTGACAGTCGATCGTATGGACCTCCACCTTCTTGCCGCGCCGCCGCAGGCCGACAATGCGATCGCCGGGAACCGGGTGACAGCAATCTGCAAGATCGAAGGCCGACCCTTCGGTCAGGCCACGGATCGAGATCGCCTGATCGCCTTGCGCCCAGCTTTCGTCCGAGGCGAGTTCGGCAGTGCTGCCAGGGACAAGTGCTTCCATCACTTCGCGGTCGGTAATCTTTGCCGAACCGATCGCGAACATGAGGTCTTCTTCTTCTTCCATCCGCAGGCGCTTGAGCGCCGCGACAATCGCCTTTCGCCCGATGCGGGCAGGCAGCCTTCCCGCAATATCCTCGAACAGCTTGGCGCCCAGCGCCGCGACTTCCTGCCGTTCCTTGTCGCGCACCGCGCGCCGCACTGCTGCACGCGCCCGTCCGGTTACGGCAAAGCCAAGCCACGAAAGACTCGGCACAGCCTTGGAGCCCTTGATGATTTCGACCACGTCGCCATTGGCGAGTTGCGTCCTAAGCGGCATATGCCGCCCGTTGATCTTGGCCCCGACCGCCGCGTTGCCAAGATCGGTGTGGACGGCATAGGCGAAATCGACGGCGGTCGAGCCCTTGGGCAACTGGTGAAGCGCGCCCTTTGGCGTGAAGGCGAATATCCGGTCCTGATAGATCGCCAGCCGCGTGTGCTCGAGCAATTCTTCGGCATCGTGGCTGGTGTCGACGATCTCGATCAGGTCTCGCAGCCAGCCCACTTGTCCGTCAGGCCGGTCACCTTGCTTGTAGGCCCAGTGCGCCGCGAGGCCGAATTCATTGGTGCGGTGCATCTCGCGCGTTCGGATCTGCACTTCGACGCGCATCGAATTGTGATAGATCAGCGCGGTGTGGAGCGAACGGTAGCCGTTGGCCTTGGGCGTCGAGATATAGTCCTTGAAGCGACCGGGAATCATCTGCCAGTTCTGGTGCAGGACGCCGAGCGCCTTGTAGCAGTCCTCCGGGGTTTCGGTGAGCACGCGAAAGGCCATGATGTCGGTGATCTGTTCAAACGAGACGTGCCGCTCGGTCATCTTGCGCCAGATCGAATAGGGGTGCTTCTCGCGCCCCCAGACCTCGACCTTCAGCCCGGCTTCGGCAAGCGCCTGCTTGATCTTGAGGGCAATCGCATCGACCTGACCGCCATCCTCGCTGCGGATCTGCGCAAGGCGACCGGTAATCGTCGCATAGGCCTCTGGCTCGAGTTGCTCGAAGGCCAGCAGCTGCATCTCGCGCATGTATTCGTACATGCCGACCCGCTCGGCAAGCGGAGCGTAGATTTCCATCGTTTCGCGGGCAATGCGCTGGCGCTTTTCCTCGCTTCGAATGAAGTGTAGCGTGCGCATGTTGTGCAGCCGGTCCGCCAGCTTGACGAGCAGCACGCGGATGTCCTCGCTCATCGCGAGGAGAAACTTGCGCAGGTTCTCGGCCGCCCGCTCGTTGTCGGTCAGGGTCTCGATTTTGGAAAGCTTGGTGACGCCATCGACCAGCCGGGCGACCTCGTTTCCGAATTTTTCCTCTACTTCCTCGATAGTTGCGAGAGTATCTTCGACCGTATCATGAAGCAGGGCAGTGACAATCGTTTCCTGATCGAGCTTCAGTTCTGTCATCAAACCTGCGACTTCGATCGGATGGCTGAAATAGGGATCGCCCGAGGCGCGTTTCTGGGTTCCGTGTTTCTGGACAGTATAGACATAGGCGCGGTTGAGCACCGCCTCATCGGCGTCCTCGTCATAGGCCATGACCCGCTCAACCAGTTCGTATTGCCGCAACATATCTTTTGATGATGTGCGGATTATTCGGCGCTATGCAATGGCAAAGCACTTAAAATGGGAAATACGGCCATGGACGAGTCTGATCGCAAGGAAATTCACGAATGCGTCCTGCGCTATTGCCGGGGGATCGACCGGATGGACATGGACCTTGTGCGCTCGGCCTACCATCCGGGCGGGATCGACCATCACACCGGCTTTTCCGGCCCGATCGAAGAGTTCGTCGAATGGGTCTCCAGCGCGCTGGCGAGCTTCGATGGGACCATGCACTTCATCGGCAACCACTTTGTCGAGGGCAATGACAAATTTGCGGTGAGCGAGACTTACGGCAATGCGATCCACTGGGGTTCGCCCGCAGACGATCCGCGGCGAAATTTCACTTCCGGTTTCCGCTATGTTGACCACTTCGAGAAGCGTGATGGGCATTGGGCCGTGGCCGAGCGATGGGCTGTGCGGGAATGGACCAGATCCGAAGCCGGACGCTTCATGGCAAAGGAAGGCGATGGCCCCTCGCCACGCCGCAACCGGGACGACGTAGTCTTTACGCTGAAGGCAAGATTGGGCTTGTGAAAGAGGTAGCGAGGATCAGGCGACATCTTGCGGCCTTTTTTACAGCGGCAATACCGGTGGATCAATCTTGCTTTACGATGCCCTGAACCTGTTTGTTCAACTCACGTCGTAAAATTCGGCCTTCATGCCATGGATCGAACGCACACGAAACTTGGCGGCAGTCGCAGCGAGTTCGGAATTGAGCGCATCGACCGGGGCGAGTTCCCGTCCCAGCCTCATGGCCTCAGGAGCTTCGGGATGGCTGGCGACATAGCGACGGGTGGCAGCGATTACCGCGTCCTCGCGCTCGCGACCAAGCGAACCGGCCGCAGTGGAAGCATATTGGGCATGCGTGGTAGTTGGACGAATTTGCTCTGCTATGGAACTCCGTCCAAAAAACACGTGCGCACCAAAAGCAGGCAATGCAATCCAGGTAAGGACGAGCGCGGCGATTCCAATTTTCTTTTTCATGGTCGGTCCTTTAGCGGCACCGCAACGGTCTAAGGAAGATAAATATGCATATGGCGCATATATTTCTCCGCCTGCCGAACTGCCGCGCTGTTTACACATTCTTGACCTCCTCCACGCAGGGTTGCCTATTCGAGGCTTATCCAGATGGTAGGACTGGATGGACAACAGACGTGTCATGCGACGGTCCGAAATCAGAATGCGGTGTCCATGCCGCACGATTGACGGTGTCCCGCTTGAACTCGAGCTCCTCGATCTTTCAGAGCGTGGGTGCCGCGGCCGGGCAATCGGCTTCCCCTTGCAATTCGGGCAGGCGCTGCGGCTCTTTCCTGAAGGCTGTGACGCCTTTACCGCAACGGTGCGACGTGCCGACGGCGATAGTGTCGGTATCGAGTTCGATCGCGAGTTGCCGCATCCGGTGTTCGAACGGATGCGCTGCTATACGCCGGATCCCGAGGACCATGCGGACCAACCAGACAGCACGGTGGCCGAAGAGACAGGTTCGACAGAATCTGTCGCCCAAAGCGTCGGCCCTGACCCCGCCTCTCCCCAGCCCTTCGGCTCCTTGCTGGATACCGACCGGATCAAGCCTCGCAAGAGAATGGCACTCTCCTAGTCTGCCCAAACCGCCAGTGCATCAAGCGCCTCGATCGAGTTCCCCTCGACACGCAACGGGTTGACTTCCAGAGCTGCCAGATACGGGCCCAGCGATGCCGCTGCATCGCCAATGGCGACAATGGTGCGTGCAATGGCATCGAGATCGGCAGGAGATGAACCCCGGAATCCCTGCAACAACTTCGCTCCCTTGAGCGAATGGACCATGTCGCGGGCCTCTGCCTCGTCGATGGGCAGCAACCGCGTCTGGCTGTCGCCAAGCAGTTCGGTGAGAACGCCGCCGATGCCGACGGTGACCGAAAGCCCCC
>JAURNJ010000212.1 GCA_030830245.1 Novosphingobium sp.
CATCGCCGTCCGAGCGTCGCCAGACATCTCTTCCCCGCTATAGGCGTAGATCTTCTCGCCCTCGCCGATCGGATCGCGCATGACGTCGGCATACTGGACGTCGTGGATGGCGTCGTCCCCGTGCTTTTCCTTGAAGGCGTTGGCACGCTCGACCATCACTTCGAAGGTATTGGCGAAGCTTTCGCCGATGCCCTTGAGGTCGACATCGTCGCTGAACATCGCCCGCACGTTCTTGATCAGGCTACAGCATGAGCCGAGCACGTCGGCGGGGTCGCGATGGGTCATCACGAGTTTCGCATCCGGGTAGACATCGGTCAGCGCATCGAGGAACAGCGGGTGCCACGGGTTCTTCAGTGTCCAGCGCCCGCCGGTATGGGCCTGGAGCAATTGCAGCATGCGCTTGTGGAAGGCGAAGGCGGGGCCGTAATCGGCCTCATGCAGCAGCCAGTGGCGGTAGCTTGGAATATCGGCCTGTGCCTCGTAGACCTGCGCGCAGAAAGACGGCGTCATCAGGAACTGGCACTCGGTCGGGCTGTCGGCATTTTCGAAATGGATCGCGGCGATATGCGGCACATGGACCAGAGCGGCCTCGGACTGCGCCTGCATCGCCTCGTAGCGCGGGCCGGCGTGCAGTTCGTTCGGCTTCGGTGGCGGCACCGGCTCATAGGCTTCCCAGCGCAGGAAACTCCGGCGCGCAGGGTCGGCATGCAGCAGGTTGATTGCCAGCGTTGTTCCGGTTCGCGGCAGGCCAAAGACGAACAGCGGCGCTTCGACCGGACGTTGCAGCAGTTCGGGATGGTCTGAAAGATACCCTTCCACCTTCATGCGAAGCGCCATGTTGCGCACGAGTTCCTCATGCGCCATCTGCCAGCCCTGCTCGGTAAAGCGCGCCTCTCTTTCATAGGCATCGAGCAGCAGCTGCAGCCCTTCCAGCACCGCGGCGTCGCCATAGGCGGTCAGGCCGGTTCTTTCGCTGGCGGCGGCGATCACCTCTTCGGGCGTCACGGGTCGGTTGTTCCTCTTCGGGTATCGATTGCCTGGAAATTGCTCTGGAGCGCAAGCAATTCGATTGCAAGGCGGGTGATGCTTCTGGCAGTGTCGCAGGCAAACACATCTGGAGGATGCAAGGGAATGGACCTTTCACAAGCAAAACACGCTTTCATCACCGGCGGCGCCAGCGGCATCGGCCTCGGCATCGCCGACGCGCTCGCCCGGCGCGGGCTGTCGGTGACCATCGCCGATATCGACAAGGAGACGCTGGCAGAGATCGTCGGCACGCGCGGCAACCAGTTCCGCGGCATCCACCTCGACACGCGCGACCGCGAGCGCTGGGCCGAAGCCAAGCAGGAAGCCGAATCCGTGTTCGGCCCGGTCGACGTGCTGTGCAACAACGCCGGCATCGCACCCAACGGACGCACCTTTGCCGAAATGAGCTTCGAGAGCTTCGACATGCTGCTCGCCATCAACCTGGTCGGCATCGTCAACGGGGTGATGACCTTTGCCGCCGACATGCAGGCGCGCGGTTCGGGTCATATCGTCAACACATCGTCGCAGGCAGGCATCACGGCTTCGATGCCAGGCGTAGGCGCTTATTGCGTGGCAAAATACGGCGTTACCGCGCTCAGTGAATGCCTGCGCGCGGAAATGGCGGAGCATGGCGTCGGCGTCTCGGTGCTGTGCCCGAGCCTGGTTCATACCAACCTCGCCGAGAACACCGCGAAGATCGGCGCGGAGCTGCGCGAAGGCCTGCCGGTGATGAAGTCCGACGTGACGCCCGACCATGTCGGCGAGTTCGTGGCGCAGGGGATCGAGAACAACGAGCCGTTCATCCTGACGCATGCCGGCATCTGGCCCGCGCTCCAGCCGCGCTTCGACGCACTTCGCGCGGCATGTGAAAAACGCGACGGCGATTCGACCATGCAGGAACTGATCTAGGCAGCACAACAGAACCAAGGGAGAGAAAACCATGTCGATCGAGGAAAGGCTGGACATAGTCGAATCGAAACTGGCGATTGCCGATCTCGTCTATGACTATGCGCGGGCGATCCGCCACAATGCCAACGAGGACATCGAAGGCCTGTTCGCGCCCGATGCCTTCTTCGAGGTGCGCGGCGGACATCCGTCCAAACCCGAATACGAGGTCCAGAACCGCTACAACAGCGCGAAGGAAATTGGCGAGTTCATGATGCAGGGCAAGGGCCATCCTCACCCGGTGCCGCTGGTCCACAACCTGATGATCGAAGTTGATGGCGATCGCGCCAGCGGGCTCTGCGCTATGGAAGGCCAGGTCTACGGCACCGAGCACAAGATCATCGGCGAGTACCGCGACGCCTTCGTGCGCCTCGACGGCAAGTGGAAATTCGCGAGCCGGGTCTACACGATGTATAAGGCGGCTTCTTCGATGTAGGCCTAGCCCCGCTCCTCCACCTTCACGCCGCCCATCATCATGCCCTCGGCGGGGCTCTTCAACACGTCGATCGGGAAGACCGGCGGCACCGCGCTGACTTCGTCGAGCCGCGCCATCTGTCCGTCGGAAATGTCGACATCGAGCGCGCCGAGATTGTCTTCCAGCTGCGCGGGCGTGCGCACGCCGATCACGGG
>JAURNJ010000213.1 GCA_030830245.1 Novosphingobium sp.
AGCGGCAGCATGGCGCCGATGACCCCCTGCATCGACCTGCCGACAAGGACGGCCCAGAAGCTCGTGCTCACTGCGCTGATCAGCGAGCCGATCACCGCGACGGCCAGAAGCGCCAGCATCACTTTCTTGCGCCCGCGCAGATCGCCCATCCGCGCCGCGATCAGCGCGGAGCCTGCGCCGACGATCAGGTGGCCCGTCACCAGCCAACCCGCCTTGTTGGCGTCGCCAAAGACCCCGATCAATCTGGGCAGCGCGGCATAGACCATCACCGATTCGAACGAGGCGGTGAATTCGCAGAGACACAGCGCGAGAAGGATCAGGGCGGGACGGGCGCGCAAGAGGCTGCTCCTCAACGGCAATTGACCGGACGAACTGTTCATGTGCGCCGAATGGACCGATGACCAATCGTTATCTACCGAACTCCCTGTCTCCGTCGATGTAAAGTAATTGCGCCAAGTGGCGCGACACGCTCGTCAACAGGGCTTCGGCTGGCGGGCGGCAACGGGAGGGTCGGCAAGCCGACCCTCCCGCGCAGCATCAGAAGCGATATTCGACCTGAATGCCATAAGTGCGCGGTGGCGCCCAGTGCACCGCATCGGCGACGGCGGTGATGGAGGCGCCGCCCAGAACCGCCTTGTCGGTCAGGTTCTTGCCGTAAATCGAGATTGTCAGGCCGCTGTCTTCGGGAGTCCAGGCAGCGCGTGCATCGATCTTGGCAAAGCTTGGCTGCCGCACCCGGCCATCGAGCGTGTAGGTGACGGCGCTCGAGTAATAGACCGATCCGGTCAGGTCGAGCATGCCGCCGCCCACCGGGACATGCGCGTTGGCCGTTGCCGTGGCGGTGAAATCCGGTGCGCGGATCATGCGCCGCCCGCTGGCGTCGAATGCGACAGTATCGTTGTTGCCCGCGCGGGTGGGGGTCGGTCCGGTGACGCCGCAAGGCTGGGCGAAGTCCGTACAAGGCAGGGCAATCGCGGTGTTGACGAACTTTTTGTACTTGGCATCGACGTAGGCCCCGGCGAGACGCACGTCGAACATGTCCGAAAACTTGATCGAGGCATCTACTTCGAAGCCGTTCACCCGCGCCGAATCGGCATTGCGCAGCAGCGAAAGCGGCACCGACTGCCCCGGCAGCACGACGATGAAAGTCGTCTGCATATCGGTGTAGTCATAGTGGAATGCTGCCGCCTCAAGCGTCACGGCATCGCCGATGCGGCCTTTGTAGCCGATCTCGTAGGACTTGATCTTCTCCGGGTTGACGACGTCCACGCCGAAGATGTTGTTGCTGTTCCAGACGCCGCTCTTGAAGCCCTGGCTGTAGGTGAAATAGACGTTGCTGGTCGGCGTCAGCTCATACCGGATCGAGGCGCGCGGGGTAAAGCTGTCCCAGCTTCGCTTGCCAACCGGCAGCATCGCCGGACGGCCTGCGGCGAAATTGCCGAATACCGCGCCGCCTGTCAGCTTGCGCTCCTCCCAGGAATACCGAAGACCGCCGATGAGCGAGAGCCTGTCGGTCACATCGAAATAGACCTCGCCGAATGCTGCAAAGGTCTTTACCGACTGGGTTGAATAGATCGAGATGTCGGTCGCAGCACCGGGCGCATCGACGCCAAGCGGATTCCAGCCGCCCTCGCCATCGGCGAAGTAGCCGCCCACGGTGTAGTTCAGCGCGTCGTCCATGTCGGACGAATAGCTCACTTCCTGGCTCAAGTACTTGTCGAACGAGCCGGGCCGGTAATTGATGCCGAGACCGTTTGCGGCATAGCCCATGTCGGCATCGAGCACGTTGGTCATGTCGCGGGTCAGGTAGCCGGTGATCGAAGTCAGTGTGCCGGAATCGAGCGAAAGCTCGATCCGAGCCGAAAGGTCGAGACTCTCGTTCTTCTGCGGCCGCGAATCGTCGTTGAGGGCAACTTCGTAGGGCCTGGTCGGAACGATGAAGTTGGTGTCGAGCACGCGGGTGACCGAGTTGCCGTTGATCGGCGTTCCGTAGATCGCGAATGTCTCCGAACGCTGGCCGTATGCTGCTGACAACACGACTTCCAGATTGTCGGTCGGGTTCCATCGCAGCTTGCCGCGGATTTGCCAGGCTTCCTCGCCTTCGAGCGAGGAATTGGGCCGGATGTTTTTATAATAGGTGTCGTTGCGGTGGTAATAGCCCGACACGCTTATCGCGGCCCTGTCGGTCGTAACCGGAAGATTGATCCACCCCTTCAGGAACAGGTCGTCGAACCGGCCATAGCTGGCCGAGACCATGCCCTCGGTCTCGTAGCTCGGCTTTCTGGTGAAGACCTGGATTGCGCCGCCCGTGGCGTTGCGGCCAAACAGGGTGCCTTGCGGCCCTTTGAGAACTTCGACCCGTTCCACATCGGGCAGGTCGAATGTGCCCGCCGTGGTCGATGGCATGTAGACCCCGTCGACATAGATCGCGACGTTGTTGTCCATTGCGGGTCCGGTAACGGTCGCGCTGATGCCGCGGATGGCGGGAGCGGTGAAATTGCCCTGCCGGTCAAGCTTGAGCGAAGGCGTGAGCATTTCGAGCCCCACCGTGTCGGTGATGTTGGCCTGTGAAAGAGTGTCAGCAGACAGGGTCGTGAGCGAGATCGGAACGTCGCGCGAAAGTTCCGCGCGGCGCTGCGCGGTGACGATGATGTCGCCGTAGCCCGCCTCTTCAGCAGATCCCTCGCTCTCTTGCGCAAACGCTGTGCCGCCAAGCGGCAGCGCCAGGCAGCTTGCCGCCAGCAAAAGTGCTTTTTTCCTCATGTTCAGTCCTCCACTCCCGAGCGTGTATCCTCAGGCACTGGCAAAGTAGCAAATAGGAGAACGGATCAGGTGTCAAGGCCTTTCGAGACAAGCTATTGCATTGGATTTAATGTAAATGTCTTATTGGCCGTGAACGAAAACTCATATATGCGAGGATGTGATTGACCGGGATACATAAACAATCAGACTGGCATCTATTACAGCCGCAATTGGCGCACTTTGCGCAACTGCCCACTTTTAGCACTGAAACCCGGGCTCAGACTTGAGTTTGCTTGTTGGCTTCGCTCCAATGGGCTGTAATGTCTGGAGCGGAGAGCAGAAAGGTAGATCATGAGTCCCCATGCCGGCAGTCTCCCGGGCCACGTTCCGCCCGCGCGGGTGATCGATCTCGACGTCTACAATCCCTCTCCCGAGCTGGACGACCCGGCAGAAGCATGGGCGAAACTGCATGACCGGGAAGAGGCGATTTTGTGGACCAGGGGAAACGGCGGACACTGGATCGCTACACGCGGCAGCTCGATCAAGGCGATCCTGGAGGACCACGAAAGCTTTTCGTCGAACGTGCTGATGGTGCCGCGCGAGCGCGGCCTGTCGAACCTCCTGCCAACCGCAGCCGACCCGCCCCGACATCGCCCCTTCCGCATGCTCATCCAGCAGGCCCTGACACCCGCAGCTGTGCGCGAACTGGAGGCGGGGATCCGCGAGATGAGCCGTTCGCTGATCGCCGGAATCGCGCCGCGCGGCCGGGCCGACTTCATGGCCGATTTCGCCTCGCAGCTGCCCACCGGCGTTTTCCTCAAACTCGCCAACCTGCCGGTCAGCGATTTTCCCCTGCTCTATGGCTGGATGGAATCGGTGATGCGGCCCGACGGATCGGCCGACCAGGGCGAGCTGATGCAGCGCTTTGCCGATTACCTGCTGCCGATCCTGCGCGAACGGAAGGCCAATCCCGGCAGCGACGTGATGAGTGCGATCGCGACGGCGGTGATCGACGGCCAGCCGATCAGCGAGGACGATGCGGTCAACATGGCAACCACTCTGGTACTGGGCGGCCTCGACACGGTCGCCGCGTTGATGTCGTTTGCGTGGGACTATCTCGCCCGCGATCCGGACCTGCAGGTGCTGCTCGTCGCGCACCCCGAACGCATCCGAGATGCTGTAGAGGAAGTCTGTCGCCGGTTCCCCGTTGGCACCAATACTCGCGTGACCGCGCGCGACACGCAGATCGACGGGGTGACGATCAAGGCCGGCGATCTGGTGACCACTCCGCAGATTCTCCATGCTCTCGACCCGCGCGAATACACCGATCCCATGCGCTTCGACATCGATCGGCAGACCGGCGGCTATTCCTCGTTCGGGCACGGCGTCCATCGCTGCCCGGGATCGTTCCTCGGCAAGGTGGAACTGCGCATAGCGCTTGAGGAATGGCTCGCGGCTATCCCTTCTTTCCGCATTGCCGAAGGTGCGCGGGTAAGGGTTTCGCCCGGCGTGACGGCTGGCATCTTCAGCCTGCCGCTTTCGTGGCAGGCATGAGCGGCGTCAGCCGCGTCCGGATGGTGTTCGCCGATGCGGCTGGCCACCGACGGGAGATTGAACATGCGCCCGGCTGCAGCGTGATGGAAGCGGCGGTCGAGCACGAGATCGCAGGAATAGAGGCGCAGTGCTATGGCGCGGCCGTGTGCGGCACTTGCCACGTCTACGTCGAGGCCGAAAGGTTCGCGGACACCGGCTCCAGGAGCCCATGGGAGGTTGAAATGCTCGATGCGCTTGCGCTGTCGCGGCCCAATTCGCGCTTGTCGTGCCAGATCAGGGTCGATGCCGCGATCGACGGTATGGTTTTCACTCTGCCCGAGCGCCAGGACGCACTTGCATGACGGAGACTGAAACCCTGCGCTTCGACGGCCAGGTGGCGCTCGTGACCGGAGCGGGCCGGGGGATGGGCCGGACCCATGCCGAACTGCTGGCGGCGCGCGGCGCTACCGTGGTGGTAAGCGATTTGGGCACAGGCTTCGATGGATCGGGCAGCGACGAGAGCGTCGCCCGGCAGGCAGCAAATGAATTGCGCGCGGCGGGCGGTAAGGCAAGCGCATGGACTGGTGACCTCGCGACGACCGAGGGCGCACGCGGAGCGGTGCGGCATGCGCTCGATCAACACGGGCGGCTCGACATCATCGTCCACAACGCCGGTTTTTCGCGCAGCGCGCCCTATACCGAAAGCCGGATCGAGGATCTTGACGATCTCTATGCGATCAACACCCGCGCGGCGGCGCTGATGGTCGAGGAAGCCTGGCCGGCCATGGCGGCGCAACAGCACGGGCGGATAGTGTTTGTCGGCTCGACAGCCATGTACGGCATGTCCGATGCGGTTTATTACGCCGCGATCAAGGCATCGTACCTTGGCCTTGTGCGCAGCCTCGCCGAGGCTGGCAGGGACAGTGCCATTGCCGTCAACCTGATCGGGCCGAGCGCCGTCAGCCGGCTCGCCGACACGATCGACGAATCGGAATTCAAGACGTGGTTCTTCGAGACGATGCGCCCCGAGCTGGTGACGGCGCTGGTCGCCTGGCTGTCGCACCGGGACTGCCCGGTAAGCGGCGAGAGCTTCGCGGTGGCGGGCGGCCGGGTCGCTCGCATTCTGATGGGCGAGACCGACGGTTTCATCGACCGCGAACTCACGCCCGAGCGGGTACCAGACGCGATTGCCCAAGGCAGTCACGACACCAGCTTCAC
>JAURNJ010000214.1 GCA_030830245.1 Novosphingobium sp.
GAGACCGAGGAAGGACACCTTGCAGGGCTTGTTCATGGCATCATCCTACGTCCGCTCCATCAGTGCTGCAACGGGATTGCTTCCCATTTGCCACGCTTTCCTATACTCCGCGCGGCGATGTCCGAAGCTGCCGTAAGTCACCCCGCCCAAGTGTCCCCCGCCTTCACCGCCGACGATGTGCGCGCTGCGGCTGCGCGGATCGAGGGCGCGGTCGTGCGAACCCCGACTTTGTTCAGCAAGACGCTGAGCGAAATCACCGGCGCGCAGGTCTATCTCAAGTTCGAGAACCTCCAGTTCACTGCCGCCTACAAGGAGCGCGGGGCGCTGAACGCCCTGCTCCAGCTTAGTGAGGAAGAGCGCAGGCGCGGGGTTATCGCCGCTTCGGCTGGCAACCATTCGCAGGGCCTTTCCTACCACGGCAGGCGGCTTGGCATTCCCGTCACCATCGTCATGCCCAAGACCACGCCGATGGTGAAGGTGATGCAGACCGAGAGCGTCGGCGGCAATGTCGTGCTCGAGGGCGAGAATTACGACGAGGCATCGGTCCACGCCCGCAAGCTCGAGAAGGAGCTTGGGCTCACTTTCGTGCACCCCTTCGACGATCCGCGCGTTGCCGCCGGTCAGGGCACCGTCGCTCTCGAGATGTTGGAGGACTGCCCCGATCTGGAGATGATCGTGGTTCCGGTTGGCGGCGGCGGCCTGATTTCGGGCGTCGCGATGGCGGCCAAGTCGATCAAGCCCGGCATAAGGATCATCGGGGTCCAGTCCAACCAGTATCCGGCCATGTATGTCATCAAGGAAAACAAGAGCCACACCGGCGGCGGCGACACCATCGCCGAGGGCATTGCCGTGAAGGAGCCGGGTCAGTTCACCCGCGCCATCGTGAAATCGCACGTCGATGAAATGCGGATCGTGTCGGAACAGTGGATCGAACAGGCGATCTCGCTGCTGCTCGACATCGAGAAGACCGTGGTCGAGGGAGCCGGGGCCGTCGGCCTTGCCATGCTGTTGCCGCCCGCGAACGGAAAGCATCGGCGCGAGTTCAAGGACAAGAAGATCGGTGTCGTGCTTTCGGGCGGCAATATCGATCCCCGGTTTCTCGCCAACGTCATCCTGCGCAATCTGGCCCGGTCGGGAAGGATCGGCAGGATCAGCGTGATCCTGGACGACAAGGTCGGCGCGCTGTCGCGCATTTCGGAAATCTTCACGCGCAATGGCGCGAACATCATCGAGGTCACGCATCAGCGCATCTTCGGGGTGCTTTCGGCCAAGAGCATCAAGACCGACATCGAATTCGAGATTCGCGACATCGAATCGCGCGACCGGATGCTCGATGATCTCGACTCCGCAGGCTATTCCTACGACCTGATGACCCTTTCGGGGCATCGTCCCCCGAAGCGCGAGCGGGACTGAGGGTTTTCTAAAAAACCGCAAGCAAATGCGGTGCCTGGCGCGCCCGCTGTTCAAAATAACCTGCGGTTAACCACGATTTTTGGTTAAAACCCTTTCAACGAGGCATAGGGGCAGGCATAGTCCTGCCCAGAGAGAACGGACGCATGCCGCGCGCCGCCAGGAGGAACTGACCAGTCGTGACGGCACCAGTGCGCTTTCCCCGCTTCTTCGTTACCAGCCCGGCGCCGTGCCCCTATCTGCCGGGACGCAGCGAACGCAAGGTGTTCACCGAGCTGAAGGGCGCGCATGCGGAATCGCTGAACGACGCGCTCAGCCGCATCGGGTTTCGGCGCAGCCAGAACGTGGCCTATCGGCCTTCGTGCCTCGATTGCAGCGCCTGCATTTCGGTGCGTGTCGTCGCCGACGAGTTCCAGCCTTCGACAACCCAGAAGCGCAATTTGCGGCGCAACCGTGATCTTGTCACGGTCGTGCGCAAGCCGTGGGCTACGCCCGAACAGTTCGAACTCCTGCGCGCGTATCTGGGCATGCGTCATCCCGGCGGCGGCATGACGGCGATGGACGAATCGGACTTTGCCGACATGGTCGAGCATACCCCGGTAACGAGCTACGTTATCGAATATCGTGAACCATCGCCCGATGGGGTGGGCGAAGGTAGGCTGGTGGGCGCCTGCCTCACCGATCGGCAGCACGATGGCCTCTCGATGATCTATAGCTTCTATGATCCGGAGCACGAGAGCCGCTCCGGCCTCGGCAATTACATCATCCTCGACCATATCCTGCGCGCTGCGGAAATGGACCTGCCCTATGTCTATCTCGGTTACTGGGTCGAGGGCTCCAGCCGGATGCAGTACAAGGTGCGCTATCGCCCTCTGGAGCGGTTGGGGCGCGATGGCTGGGAACGCATTCCCGCCGACCAGCAGGATGCCCTGATCGCCTCGGCTGCCGCCAATCGCGCAGATCGTTCTGCGGATGGCAGCGGCAAGGACAACGCGCCGGGCGAGCAGGACCGTTTCAGGCTGGTTTAGGCCTTACCAGGCCAGCTCGCTACCATCATAATCGAAGAACTTGCCGGTCGCCTCGCTGTCGGTTGTTGCAAGATCGATGAGGATTTCCGCGCCCTGCGCTGGCGTGCGCGTGCCCTTGAAGCGGCTCACCAGCGAATTGACGTATCCCGGATTGCAAGCATTGACGCGGATGCCTTCGTCTTTCAGCGCGCCGGCGAACAGGGCGGTGGCGACATTCAGACCCGCCTTGCTGAGACCATAGCCGTAGGGCGGCAGGCCCGAGAGCACGCCCTTGCTACCGCCGCCGCCTTCGAAGAATTCGAACCTACCCGCCCCGCTCGAGACCATGACGATGCGGGCAGAGTTCGATTTGCGAAGCAGCGGAAGCGCCATCTGCGTCAGCCGCACCGGCCCGTGCAGGTTGGTTTCGAGGCACAGCCGCAGCACATCGGGATCGATGTCGAGCACGTTGCCGGGGAATGCCGCGCCCGCATTGTTGACGAGCACGTCGAGTTTGCCCTGTTCGGCCTCGATCCGGTCGAGCGCCGGTTGGAAGGTTTCAACATCGGTGGTGTCGATGCGCACGAAGCGCACGTCACCTTCACTCGCGAGTTCGGCGGTTGCGGCCTCTCCCTTGGTCGCATCGCGTGCGGCGAGATAGACGATCATCCCCTTTTGCAGGAGTCCGCGCACTGCCTTGAAGCCGATGCCGGTGTTTGCGCCCGTAACCAGTGCGACTGTGGTCATTTCTTGTCTCCCAATCTGCCTTGCTCGGCCTAGCGAGAGGCCGCACCCCACGCAACGCCGCTGCCGGTGTAACCGGCAATTAAGCCGGGTCTGCTAGGCTCGCGCCATGTTGCCTGTGCTCATCACCGTCGATACCGAATATGCGTCGGGCTATCTGGCCTCCGGCGCCATGACCTCCTGCGCGGAGAATTTCGCCCGGTGCCTTTCCTGCGAGACGCAGTCGGGGCCGGTGGGCATTGAATACCAGATGGGCCTGCTGAACAGGTTCAACCTGCGCGCGACCTTCTTCGTCGATCCGATGCCTGCGCTTGTCTGGGGCGACGAGGCGGTGACGCGGATTGTCGAGCCGATCCTCTCCCACGGTCACGACGTGCAGCTTCACCTGCACACTGAATGGCTGGCGCTGGCGGAAAGGAGCCCGATCGCGGCGGGACGGACAGGTCGCAACCTGTCGGACTTCACCTGCGACGAGCAGGAAACACTGATCGGCTGGGCGGCGGAGCGGCTGGTCGCCGCCGGTGCGCCATACCCGGTCGCCTTCCGCGCCGGAAACTACGGCGCGAATGACGACACCTTGCGGGCGCTGGCGCGTCTTGGCATCGGCTTCGACACCAGCTTTGCCCCGGCGCTCGTCGGCGGCGATTGCCGCATTGGGCTGACCCGCGACGATCTCCTGCCGGTTTCTTGGATGGGCACGCGCGAAGTGCCCATCGCCGCCATCGGTGCGCGCGGCGGCTTGCGGCATGCGCAGTTGACGGCGCTGTCGCTCGGCGAGATCAAGGCTGCCGTGCGCCACGCTCGCGCCGGGGACTGGCCCGCCTTCGTGCTGGTTTCGCACAGCTTCGAACTGATGAACCGTGATCGCGGTGTCGCCAACAAGGTCGTCAAGCGCCGCTACGAGGCACTGTGCGCATGGCTCGCGAGCGAGCCGGGCGTTTCTACCGGAACCTTTGCCGATGCGGCGGTGCGCGCGCGGCTCGAAGCGCCGCGCCGCCCGCTGGGCCGGACCATGCCGCTGCCCCGCCACCGTCTGCGCGAAGCACTGCGCATGGGCGAGCAGGCCCTGGCTAACGCGGTTTACGGATGAGCGTTCCGGTAATTACGCGGCAATTTGCCACGCTGCGGGGCGCGGTTCGCCTCACGCTGTCCTATGGCGAAGTAGCGTTGGGCCTGTCCGGCCAGCGCGCGCCGAACCCAGCGGAAGTGCGCCGGCTCGTGTTCCTGTGCCACGGCAACATCTGCCGCAGCGCCTACGCCCACGTCCTTGCCGCCAGGACAGGAGCGAATGTCGCCTCGTTCGGCCTTTCGACCGCAACCGGGATCGACGCGCATGCGCCGGTGGTCGAACTCGCCGCACAGCGCGGGGTCGACATGAGCGGACATCGCGCCACCGACGTCGACGACTTTGTGGCCGAGCCGGGCGACCTGCTTCTGGCCATGGAAACGCGCCACCTGCGCAAGCTCGCCGCTGAACCGAGGCTGGCGCACCTGCCGCGCATGTTGCTGGGTAGCTATGCCCGCCCGTCGGTGCCGCACCTTCACGATCCCTTTGGCGAGCATCCGGCCTACCTGCCGACCTGCCTCACGCGGATCGAGCGAGCGGTTGCGGCGGTAGTGAGGCGGTATCCCGGCGCTTGCGCCTGAACGCGCCCGCCAGATCGCTCAGCATCGGCATGGGATCGCGCCTCGACCACACGTAATAGCGCACGCGTGGATCGAGGAAATCAGCGAAGAACCGCAGGGCGAAAGCTAGTCTGCGAAACAGCGGCAGCTTGCGGTCGCGAAGCACCGCGACGAGGTGTTTGGCGTCTGGGATTGCGAAGCGCGCCCGGCGGCGCTTGAACGGCCGCACGGTCTGGTCGGAGGCTTGTCCCAGCACAAAACAGCGTACCTGCTCCCAGGCGAAATGGGCCCCGCAATGCCGGGCGAGCGGAATGCTTCCCCAGAACCGGCCGTTGATTTCCATCAGCCGGTAGCGACCGGTCGCCGGATCGTGCCGGTATTCGACCATGGCCGGGCCTTGCCATCCGATGGCTTGCAGCAA
>JAURNJ010000215.1 GCA_030830245.1 Novosphingobium sp.
CGTGCCAGTCCCGGATGCCCCCTATCCGCGTGTCAATTCGAGCGAAGACATGCTCGGAAGAAGCACCAACGTTGGCGAACGGCTGACGGCAACACCCGAACAGTCAGAAGCGTTTGCCCGGGACTATGTCGAATCGATGCGAACAAAAGCGTTCGGCGGCTAGGCTGGGGGAAGCCCCGGATCGACGCCGGTCATTTCCACCGAAACCTCCCACAATCGCCGCGATAATTCTGGATCGCGTGATCGCGCGGCGCGGCTGGCAATTCCGGATGGCCCGGCCGATTCCCCGAGACGCAAAGGTCCGTAATACTCGCCGGACTGCGCATCCGGATCCGTCGCCGCCTGCAAGGTCGGCCAGGCGCCCTGCGCTGCCGTATTGAAGATGACGGCCAGGAGCGGGTTGAATATCCGGATTGCCGCAAAATCGCGCATCAGCTCGGTCGCGGCCATTCCGGGATGACATGCCGCGACAGTCAGTGGAATCCTGGCCGCTGCCAACCTGCGATCGAGTTCGGCCATGTGCAGCAGGTTTGCCAGTTTGCTGTTCATGTAGCGCTGGTACCTGTTCGACCCGGCCTTGCCATCAAGATCGTCCCACTCGATCTTTCCCAGTCGGTGAGCCGTGCTCGCCGTCACGACAACGCGAGCGCCGGGCGTCTCGGAAAGTTTGCGCCAGAGCAATCCCACCAGCGCGAAGTGCCCGAGGTGGTTGATCGCGAATTGCAATTCATGCCCCTGGGCACTCAAGCCAAATGGCGTGAAACTCACACCTGCATTGTTGATGAGGCCATCGATGCGGGGTTCAAAGACTGCAATCTCTGCCCCCCGCCGGACACTGTCCAGATCGGCAAGGTCGAGTGGCAGGTGGACGAGATCGGCATGAGTAACTTCAGCGCGGATCGAACCGATCGCTTCGTCCGCCTTGGCGGAATTGCGGCAGGCCAGGAGTATCCGCGCACCCTTTCGCGCGAGCACCTTCGACGTCTCAAAACCCAACCCGCTGTTGGCGCCGGTAACGAGAAAGCACTTGCCCGACTGGTCGGGCACATCGACATCGGTGAAGCCGCTCACACCTCCATCTCCAGTTGCGCAACCGGGGCAAACGAGCGGCGATGATGCACAGTCGGGCCATGGCGCAGCAACGCCGCCATGTGTTCGCGGGTACCGTAACCGGCGTTACGATCCCAACCATACCAGGGATGCGATCGCGCCAGATCGCGCATGAGTCGGTCGCGATGCTCCTTGGCCATGATCGACGCCGCGGAAATGCAAGGCTCCAGCCCATCCCCGCCGACGATCGCACGCGCAGGCCAGCGCCACTCGTCGCAGCGCCCCTGCGGGGTAAGGTTGCCGTCGATCAGGACCTCGGCTACATTGATGTCGCCTCTCTCGCATATAGCCGCGACCGCGCGGCTCATCGCCAGCATCGTTGCATTCAGGATGTTGATCCGGTCGATTTCTTCCACCGTGGCGACACCCAGCGCCCAGCGACAGTTACCTGCAATCTCGGCCTCAAGCTTCGCGCGCCGCTTCCCTGACAGCTTCTTGGAATCGTCCAGGCCCACCGGGAAATTTCCGCACAGGATAACCGCTGCAGCAACGACCGGCCCGGCGAGGGGCCCCCTGCCCGCCTCATCGACACCGATGATCGCCGCTTCTCCTGCGGACAGGGCATCAATCGAAGCGGAATGCGTTATCGAGGGCATATGAGAAAGCACCTTCCCCTCTCGTTCTTGCCCTTCGCCCTGATCGCGGCAAGCTGCTCGCTCGCTCCTGCCGGGGATAAAGCCGATGCGGCGGCGCCAACGCCGGTCGCCGCGCCTTTCGCGATCGAAGAAGTCGCCGCCTTCAACGAGCCATGGGCCATCCGCTTCGACGAGGGCACCGGCGTGCTGTTCGTCTCCGAAAAGAAGGGCACGATCCGGTTTGTCCAGCCGGGCGGTAAAATGGGAACCGTGACCGGTGTTCCCCCTGTCGACTATGGCGGTCAGGGCGGGCTTGGCGATTTCCTGTTTGCGCCGGGGCAGGCATCGAGCGTGCTTGATCGCCGCATTGTCTGTCTGAGCTGGGTAGGGGCCGGGCAGAATGACACACGCGGCGCAGCGGTTGGCCGGGCCGAAATGGTCTGCGAGGAGGCGGATGCCTGCGCCTTGCAGAACCTCACGGTTATCTGGCGGCAGAATCCCAAGGTTACCGGACGCGGCCACTTTTCGCACCGTCTTGTCTCCTCGCCCGATGGCCGGTTCCTCTACATTGCCTCCGGCGACCGGCAGAAAATGGAGCCTGCGCAGGATCGGGCCAGCGATCTCGGCAAGATCGTGCGACTTCCGATCGATGCGCAAGGCGTTCCCACCGGCCCGGCCGAACAGGTAAGCCTCGGCCACCGCAATATCCTCGGCCTGCGCTTCGATCCCCAAGGTCGGCTTTGGGAAATCGAACACGGACCGGCTGGTGGGGACGAGCTCAATTTCGTAACGCCGGGCGCGAACTACGGCTGGCCGAATGCGTCGAACGGGAGCCACTACGACGGTCGCCCGATCCCCGATCACAGCCCGGACGACGGCTTCGCGGGCCCCGCCATCAGCTGGAACCCGGTCATCGCACCGGGCGACATGATTTTCTACACGGGCGAAATGTTCCGAGAGTGGAGTGGCAATGTTGTCATCGCGGCAATGAAGCCGGCTGGCATCGTACGCGTTGCCATCGATGGAACCAAGGCCCGCGAAGTCGCCCGCTACGCCATGGAAAACCGCATCCGAGCCATCGCCCAGGCGCCCGATGGCGCGATTTGGATTGCCGAAGACGGCAAGGATGTCTCGCGCAGCCGCCTGCTGCGCCTCACTCCGGCAACAGGCAAATAATCTCGACAATCCCGCAGGTGCCGCCTATCGGCGCGCCACCATGCCCGAGGCCAAGATCATCCCGCTCGAAAGCGTCGACCCTACACTGATCGAAGCGCTGCTCGAGCAGGCGTTCGA
>JAURNJ010000216.1 GCA_030830245.1 Novosphingobium sp.
GGCAATTCAGGGTCTGGGTCCATCACTACCCCCATCGACAGGGCGGGCGGAAGGTTGGCAAGGTCGAGACCCTCGTCGCCGATCAGGCTAGCCCCCTCGATCACCGGGATATAGAGCAGCCCCGTACGCGGGCTGAAACTTTGCGGCAGCCAGGAATGTGCGCCGCGCACGCCCGGCCAAAGCTCGAACATTCCCTTCTTGCCATGATATCGCGCACCCGGATTCTCGACCGGGCGACCGCTGGCAAGGTCTATTCGCTCTGCCCAAGTCACCCTGTCGGCATATTTTTCGGTGGAGATCAGTTTGCCGTTCTCGCGGTCGATCACATAGACAAATCCGTTCTTGGGGACCTGGATCAGCACCTTGCGCGGCTTGCCTTCGATTTCGAGCGTCGCGAGGCTCATGTCCTGCGTCGCGGTGCAGTCCCATTGCTCGCCGGGGCAGACCTGATAGTGCCAGACATAGGCGCCAGTATCGGCCTTCACTGCAACGATCGAGGCAAGAAACAGGTTATCGCCGCCTTGCGGGCTACGCACGCTCTGGTTGTAGGGAAAGCCGTTGCCGACACCGATGTAGATCAGGCCCAGATCGGGATCATAGGAAAAGGCGTTCCATGCCGTGCCGCCGCCGCCGCGGCGCGAACCGTCCGACTTGGCCCAGCCGCCCGGCCAAGTCTCGGCCATGAGCGCATCGGCCTTCTCGCCGCCGCTGCCGGGTTCGTCGCCGGGCACGGTGTAGAAGCGCCACAGCCGCTTTCCGGTTTCTGCGTCGTAAGCAGTGACGTGTCCCCTCAGCGGGGTGAAATCCGCCCCGCCGTGGCCGACGATGACCTTGCCGCCGAACACCCGCACCGGTCCGTTGATGTGGCGCATGTCCCCGGCAGGAAAGTCGCGCTGTTCCCACGCCAGCTTGCCGTCTCTGGCATCGAGCGCGATCACGCGACCGTCATGGGTGCCCAGGAACACGCGGCCGTTCTCGTAGGCGAGGCCCTTCGGCCCCCAGCCGAGCCGCATCTGCAAACCTTTGGAGGCTTCGCGCGCCGCGCTGTCGTAGTCCCAACGCGGTTTGCCGGTAGCCGCGTCGAAGGCGCGGACATGGCCGTGGCCGGTGGTGACGAAGAGCTTGCCCTCGGCCATCACCGGCCCGGTGGCGCTGTTGCCCTGTGGGAGGTCAGCGAACCAGGCGAGCTTGAGCTCTGCAACGTTGCCGATGTCGATCTGGTCGAGCGCAGAATAATGCTGCTCCTCGCCGGTATTGCCGAACAGGTGCCACTCATCGCTCGCAGCTGCTTCTGAGCCCGGCTGTGCCGCACGGTCGCATCCGGCCAGCGCCAACGCACCAAGCAGGGTCAGGGCAAGGAAGGGACGCAGCTTCACTTCTCAGCTCCTTGGCAGGGCAAAGGCGGTGATGACGCCGTTTTGCTGGCCGTTGGTCCGCGGTGCGGCAGAGGAGGCAACGACATATTGCCTGCAATCCTTGCCCATGAAGGTCATCGGGCGGGTCGCTGAAGAACCCGGCAAGTCCGCCTCGAACAGGATCTTGCCGGTTTCGCTGTCCCAGGCGCGGAAGGCATGATCCTGCGATGCTCCGGCGAAGACCAGCCCGCCTGCGGTCGCCATGGTGCCGCCGAAAATCGGCGTGCCGATGGTGAAAGGCACATGGAACGCCATGCGCATGGGGCCGAGATCGCGGGCAGATCCGATCGGACGACGCCAGACCATCTTGCCGGTCTTGAGGTCGATCGCGTTGATCATGCCATAGGGCGGCTCCTGGCAGGGAATGCCCAGCGGCGAGACGAAGGGGGTGATGTGCGCGGCATAAGGTGTCCCCTCTTGCGCCACCGGCCCACCCGCGTTCGCCCGCGAGTCTGCTTTCAGAGCCCTGGCTTCGGGATCATTGCGCGGGATCAGGCGGATGTAATTGACCATCTGGGCAGACAGCGTGAAGCCCAGCTGGCGCGTGGTATCAACCGAGAAGCTGCCCCAATTGGTTCCGCCGGTATAGCCGGGATCGGCGATGCTCGGGCTGACGCCGGGCGGGGTGAAGTATCCGTCGTAGCGCGCCTTCCTGAATTGCACTCGGCACCAGAGTTGATCCAGGGCGCTGATGCCCCACATGTCGCGCTCTTCGAGCAGGGGCCGATCGACGCGGGCGAACCCGGTTGACCAAGGCTGGGTCGGAGCCATCGTCTCGACACCGCCCTTTTGCGGCGCGGGCCGCTCCTCGATCGGGAACAAGGGCGTGCCGTCGCGCCGGTCGAACACGAAGGTCTGGCCGCGCTTGGTCGGTTGCAGCAGCGCCGGAATCACCTCACCCTGCTTGCCTTGCCAGTCGAACAGCACCGGTTGCGATGCGATGTCATAGTCCCAGACATCGTAATGGACGGTCTGGAAATACCATTTGAGCGCACCGGTCTCGACATCGAGCGCGACAACCGAGCTGGCATACTTGTTGCTGCCTTCGGAGCGGTGACCGCCATAGTAATCGGGAGTGGCATTGCCGAGCGGCGCATAGACCATGCCCAGCTCCTCGTCGCCGCTCAGCGGCCCCCAGGCATTGGGCGTGCCCTGGCCATAGACCTCGCCCTCGCCAGGTTCGCCACGCTTATCGGGATTGTCGACATCCCACGCCCAGACGAGCTTGCCAGTCACGGCGTCGAATGCCCGGATCACGCCCGACGGTTCGCCAGCGTGCTGGCCGTCGGCAATCGCGCTGCCCAGCACAATCTTGCCGCGCACCACGGTGGGCGCGGAGGTCTGACGGATGAAGCCGGGATTGCGCTGGACGATCCCTTTCTTCAGCTCGACGATCCCGCCTTCGCCGAACCCTTCGCACAACTTGCCGTTCAACGCGTCGAGCGCGATCAGCCGTTGGTCCGTGGCGGCGATGAACACGCGCTTGGCGCATAGCCCTTCGGCCTTCGGCACCTCGTAGTATCCGACGCCGCGACACTTCGAGAGGAAGTGTCCGGAGACGTCAGACTTTGCGTCGAACTTCCACACCGTCTTGCCGGTCTCAGGCTCGGTGGCGATCACGTCACTCAGCGGCGTGCAGTTGTAGAGCAGATCGCCCGCCTTGAGGCCCACCGTCTGCAACTGGGCCATCGGCGTGGGAGCGTAGGGCCCCATCGGGATCGACCAGACCTTTTCCAGCTTGGCGACATTGCTGCGGTCTATTTGCTTCAATTGCGAGAAATGGCGGCCCTGATTGCTGCCACCGAAATGCGGCCAGTCGCCATTGGGGTCGGCAGTTGCGGCAACGAGCGCGCGCGCGGATTCCGGAGGCGCTTCGTAGCCAGAGCGTGCAGCCAGCGTGGCGGAGAGCGCGGCGGCCAAGCCAATCACCGCGATGCTGGCGAGGCGCGGGCCGCGCGGTCCCTTGATCAGGGCGTGGATCAGGAACGGAAGGCCAAGCACCAGCGGCGAGGCAAGGCGCGGCATCAGCGCCCAGCCATCGAACCCGGCTTCGACGAAGGACCACACCAGCGTTGCCGCCAGCAACGCGAGGAACAGCCAGAAGCCCAGGCGCCACCTTCCGAGGATCACCGCAACGCCCGAAGCGGCTGCAGCAAGGCCTGCGGGCAGGTAATAGGTCGATCCGCCGAGGCCGATAAGCTGTCCGCCCCACCAGGCCATGACCGCGCCAATCACCAGCAGGATCAGTCCGAAAACCACTGCGGCCACCCGGCCAAACGACATCCCGGCTTTCATCGGCCAGCTCTCCCCTTTGTTCCCGCCAGGATTGTTGCAGCATGCGGCGTGACAGGGCAAGGGGCATGGCAGGACACATATATGGAGTTTCACGCCGGATCATGAGCAGCGAGTTTTCCGACTGGATCGGTCGCACCGAGGAAATGACCGATGTGATCGAGCCCGCGCGCAGCAATGCCCTGCGCGCCGCTCTGGGCGATCCCGTGGCGAAGGCAGCCGGCGACGAAATGCCCTTGCTCCACCACTGGCTCTATTTCTGGAATGTGCAGCCGCCCGCCGGGCTTGGCGAGGACGGCCACCCGGCCAAGGGCGGGTTTCTGCCACCAGTGCCGCTACCGCGCCGGATGTGGGCAGGCGGACGCGTCGAATTCGTGCGCCCGATCAGGCTTGGCGAGCAGGTCACCAAGGTCTCCAAAATCCTCGATGTGCAGGAAAAGAACGGCAAGACCGGGCGGCTGGTATTCGTCACGGTCGAGCACCGGCTGAGCGGGCCCGATGGGCTGGCAATCGTCGAGGAACAGGACCTCGTCTATCGCGAGCCCGCTGCGGCCGGATCGATCACCGGACCGACCGGCGACGGACCTGCGCCTAATGCGCCGTGGTGCGAATCTCTCGATCCCGACACGGTGCTGCTGTTCCGCTATTCGGCGCTGACCATGAACGGCCACCGCATCCATTACGACCTGCCCTATGCGCGCGACGAAGAAGCCTATCCTGCGCTGGTCGTCCACGGACCGCTTCAGGCCAGCCTCCTGATCGAACTTGCGGCACGCAATCTGGACAAGCCGATCGCGAAATTCGCGTTCCGGGGTCAGCAGCCCGCCTTTGCCGGGGCGCCGCTGTTCGTCTGCGGGGAAACTAACGAGGATGGCGCGAGCATCTGGACCGAACAGGACGGGCGGAAGAACATGACGGCGAGCGTCACCGCCGCCTGAAGCAGGTCATCCGACCATGTAGCCGCCCGCATCGCAGTTGATCGACTGGCCGGTGATCGTGCGACTCTCGTCGCTGGCAAGGAAAAGCGCCAGATTGGCGATATCGATAGGCTGGGAAATCGTGCGCAGTGGCACGCCCGAAAGCGCCTTTTCACGCCATTGCTCGTAAGTGATGCCCTGCTCGCCAGCGAGCCGTTTGCCCCAGTTGACCCACAGGTCGGTCTCGATGGCGCCGGGAACCAGGCAGTTGCAACGGATGCCGTGCGGACCGACTTCGAGCGCGATGGTTTTAGTCAAGGCCCTCAGCGCCGCCTTGGCAGAGGTGTAATGCGTCTTGCGCACCATGCCGGTCCAGCCTGCGGTAGAGGAAAAGTTGACGATCGAGCCACGCCCGCGCTCGAGCATCGAGGCGTTGAGCACCTCGCGGCTGCACAGCATCGCGGCGGTCAGGTCGATGGCGAGCGTTGCGTTGAAATTCTCGACCGTCTGTTCCCAGACCCATTTGTCGGTGCCCGGCGCGGCGGCATTGTTGAGCAGAATGTCGATCTGGCCGAACTGGTCCATCGCGCGTGAGACCATCGCCTTCACGTCGTCCTCGCTGGTCACGTCGCAGCGCATGGCGAACGCATCAGGGCCGATGTCGCGTGCCGCTTCCTCGACGATCTCGACTCGCCGCGCCGACATCAGCACTTTCGCGCCCTGCTCGACGAACAACTTCGCCATGACCGGGCCGCAACCGGTGCTCGCCCCGGTTATGATCGCGACCTTTCCTGTCAGCCTTCCCATGGCGGTCTCCTCGTTTTCAATCAAAGCTGCGCGGGCAGAATGTCCTCGGGCTTGTGTATCCTTGTGACCGTCGACGAATAGTCCGGGCCACGCCGCAGGAAATTGCCACCATCGACCGATATCATCTGCCCGGTGATCCAGCGCGATTCATCCGACAGCAGGAAGCGCGCGGCCATCGCGATGTCCTCGGGCTGGCCGAGGCCATGCATCGGCGTCTGGTTGATGTAGCTTGCCACCACCTCGCCCTCGCGCGGCAGGCCTTCCATGATCTCGGTCTCGATGAAACCGGGCCGGATCGCGTTGAAGCGCACCTTTGCGCGGCCGTATTCGTCCGCAGCGTTGCGCATCATTTCCTCGATGCCCGCCTTGCCGACGGTGTAGGCCCCAAAGAACGGGTGGGTGACGTGACCGGCAATCGACGACATGCCGACGAACGAGCCACCGCCCGCCCCTGCCATGTGCTTCACCGAATGCTTCACGCACAGCATGGTCGAGAGGACGTTGAGGTGCAGCACGCGGATGAAGTTTTCGGTGTCCTGAAGGTGGAACGGAGCGAGCATGCCGCCGCCGCCCGCATTGGCAACGAGGCCATGCAGACCGCCCCCGAACGCCACGGCTTCGGCAACGATGCGTGCAACATCGTCTTCCGAAGTGACGTCGCCAGTGACGATCTGGACTGCACCGCCAGCCTCGCCAATCCGGGCAGCGGTGCTCTCAAGCGGTTCGCGCCTGCGCCCGCAGATCGTGACCTTGGCGCCTTCGCTGGCAGCGAGCACGGCGCAAGCCGCGCCGATGCCGGTACCGCCGCCGGTAACGATGATCGAACGATCCTTGAGTGATGCGCCGGTCATAGGAACGTCTCCCCTCAGGCCTTGTTGAATGACAGCGATCCCGTCACCAGCGATGCGCGCATGCCGTTGTCGATGTCGATATTCTGTCCGCTGACGAAAGTCGCCGCATCGCTGCCCAAGTATGCGAGCAGCATTGCGACTTCGCGGCCCGAAACCATGCGCCCGGCGGCCTCGATGGAGAAATTCATCGCATCGTCGCCCATGGTCTCGAAGAAGTCCTTCACCAGCGGGGTATCGATGGGGGACGGACAGACCGAGTTGATGCGGATGCCAAGGGCGCGCAGCCGCGCAGCCGCCTGCATGGTCCAGACCTGCATCGTCTCCTTGGTAAAGGCATAGGGCGTTGTGCCCAGGTCGCGCCCTTCGAGCCACTTGACCCGCGCATCCCAGCCATCCTGCGCCAGCAGTTCAAGATGCTGCGGCAGGCGCTGCGACCAGGCCATACCGGCAATCGAGGCCGTGGTGACGACCGCCCCGCCCTGCGGGATCTTGGGCAGCAAGACCTCGGTGAGATGGATCGGGGCGAGAATGTTCACCGCAAGCACGATCTCGCGCTGGCTGGTATCGGCAACGCCGGCATTATTGAACAAGGCCGCAATCGGCCCCTCGATCCGGGCTGCGGCGGCCTCTATCGCTTCCCGATTGGCAAGATTGGTCTCGATGAAGGTGCTGTGCGGTCCTTCCGGTTTCTTAATGTCGAGCACGGTGACCTGAGGGGCACCCAGCTCTGCCAGAACTTGGAGAAGGCCGGCGCCAACCCCGGTTGCGCCGCCAGTGACGACTACGTGCTTGCCTGAATAATCGATCTGCGACATGCCAACTCCCTTCGCTGAATTGCCGAGGAGCCATAGGCCAGATTGGGCCTGCGTCAATTGGCCGAGCACCAGTCCGGCAATCGCGGCTATAGCAAGCGTCTTCACCAACCCGACATTGAGCCGGAAGATCAAGACTGCCGCAACCGCTGCTATCAAGGCCGCTCGCCAGTCGAACGTTGCAAGGTCCGGCACTTGCAACCGCAAAGGGCCGCTTGCGATCACATCGACGCGCGCGAACAACACATGAAGAGCAAACCACAGGGCAAGGTTTGCGATTACGCCGACCACCGCAGCTGTCACCGCCGCCAGTCCGCCCTTCAATGCGCCAAGGCTCTGCAAGCGATCCATCCAGGGCGCCATGGCGAAGATCCACAGGAAGCAGGGCGCGAATGTCACCCATGTCGTCACGACAGCGCCGAGCACTCCGGCAAGCAGCGGGCTGAATGGTTCGGGTGCGCGGAAGGCGGCGAGATAGCCGACGAATTGCGTCACCATGATCAGAGGCCCCGGAGTGGTTTCGGCAAGGCCAAGGCCGTCCGCCATTTCTCCCGGTGCGAGCCAGCCGTACCCGGTGACAGCCTCCTGCGCCATGTACGCGAGGACAGCATAGGCACCGCCGAACGTGACGACCGCCAATTGCGAGAAGAATGCGCCGATCTTCCACAGAACGTGGTCCGGGCCGAGAAACACGGCGATGGTGACCATCGGCAAGGCCCAGATCGCACCCCAGACTGCCACGGCGCTGAGGCTAGCCGCCCATGGTCTTGCGCGCATCGTTTCGCTGGCCTTCGTGTCACCCAGCGCCAGCAGATGCGGCGCTCGTGCCCCGATAGTGCCGCCAAGCAACAAGGCACCCACGATCACCAGCGGGAAGGGCGCCTCGAAGGCAAACAGGGCCATGAAAGCCAGCACCGCCAGAAACCTTTGCGTGCCGGTCTTGAGCGCCCTGCCCGCGATACGCAGCAAAGCCTGCGCTATGATGGCCAACA
>JAURNJ010000217.1 GCA_030830245.1 Novosphingobium sp.
CAGCAACAGTTCCAGCGCGGTCAGCACTGCCCTGTAACGGATCGCGCCGCGTCCCTCGTCGGGAAACACTTTCTGCTCCGCGTTCACTTGGTCAATGCCGCGCACGGCCTTGGCGAAGACCACCGTGCCAACCGGCTTGAGATCGCTGCCGCCGCCCGGACCCGCCACTCCGCTGATCGAAACCGCAACATCGGCCTGGCTATGCTTGAGCGCGCCTTGCGCCATAGCCCAGGCCGTGGCGATCGACACGGCGCCGAGCGAATCGATAATGTCAGGCGAAACGCCAAGCGCCTGCTGCTTGGCCTCGTTCGAATAGGTCACGAAACCGCGATCGAGCACGGCGGAGGAACCGGGAATTTCGGTCAGCGCGGCGCAGACCAGCCCGCCCGTGCAGCTCTCGGCAAGAGCGACGGTGCGACCTAGCCGGGCATTCTCCTCGACGACCCGCCGGGCCAGGTCGAGCACGTCGTCGGGCAGGAGGGTCTCCATGCCGTCAGCCCTTGCACAGGGCCAGTTTGCCGGGCTTTGCCGGTTTGTCCTCGGTGGCCAGGCCAACCATCATGACGACTAGCTCGGCCGTGTTTTCGGCCGGTAGCGGAGCGAGCAGGCGCACGAAATTGTCCACCTTGCCGCAGTCGGTCACCGGAATTTCCTGCGCGACCATGCCTTCGAGCACGACATCGAGCATTTCGCGAAGCGAGGAATCAGAAAGCTGTCCGAACACCTTGCTGGCATCGTCCTTGCCTTTGCTGATCGTCAGGAAAGCTGATTTGGCCGCGGGCCAGGTTTCGTCCTTGCGCGCAGAATAGCGCTTCGCGAGCTCGGGACCATTGGCCTTTAGGAAGGATTGGCCGTTCAGGCTTGCCGAACAGCGCTTTGTCGCGCCGGTAATGACACTGGGCAGGGCATAACCAGCCAGCGATGCCGCCTGCTTTTCGGTGAGGCAGGTGGTTTCAGCGGCATGAGAGAGCGTCGGCTGAAGTGCAATCGCGGCGGCAACGAGAAGGGCAGGAAGTCGCATGGGGTTCATCCTTGGAACGAGACGAGATTGACCACGGCCTGAGCGGCGATGCCTTCACCGCGTCCCATCGGGCCGAGCTTCTCGGTGGTTGTGGCCTTGACGCTCACCGCAGCGATGTCAACGCCCAGAATTGCCGCAAGCCGCTCGCGCATTGCCTCGCGATGGGGGCCGATCTTCGGTGCTTCGCAGACGATGGTCACGTCGGCGTTGCCAAGCGCGTACCCTGCATCGGCGGCGATCTCCATCGCGCGGCGCAGGAACCGGTCCGAGGACGCGCCCTTCCATTGCGGGTCGCTCGGCGGGAAATGCTGGCCGATGTCGCCTGCCGCAGCAGCGCCAAGGATCGCATCGACGAGGGCGTGGATGGCGACGTCGGCATCGCTGTGCCCGGCAAGACCGCGCTCATGTTCGATCTGCACGCCGCACAGCCACAATTCCTCTCCCGGCTCGAGGCGATGGACATCGTAGCCAAAACCGATCCGGCTGGCGGCCAGCGGTGCGCTGAAATCGGAGGCAACAGTCAACTTGTGCAAGGCCTCGTCTCCTTCGACCAGGGTAACCGCGATTCCGGCTGCCTGCGCGACCTGCGCATCGTCCCCGGCATTCGCTTCGCCTTGCCATGCGCGGTGAGCGTCCAGAATTTGCTCGAAGCGGAACGCTTGCGGTGTCTGCACCCGGCGTAGCGCCTCGCGCGGCATGGTTGCTGCCATCATGCCGGATGCTTCGCCGATCATCGAATCGATGACTGGCAGAACCGGGATTGCCGCCTCGTGAACGTCAAGAGCGGCCAGCAGGCGGTCGATCACGGCCCGAGAAAGACCGGGACGGGCAGCATCGTGGATGATGACGCGTTCACAACCGTGCTGTTCCAGAGCGACAAGCCCGTTGCAGACCGATTGCTGCCGCGTTGCACCGCCTGTCAGGAGGAGCACGCCGGCAATGCCTTCCAGCGCCTCCGCGGCAATCGCATCCGCACCTTCAGGTATCACCGCCACGATCGGTGACGCCCCTGCCGCCGCGAGCGCCTGGGCGCTGTGGCGGATAACCGGTCTGCCACGCCACATCGCGAACTGCTTGGGAATAGGCTGACCCGCGCGCAGGCCTTGCCCGGCAGCGACGATGATCGCTGCAAATCGAGAGGGGAAGGGCTGCTCGTTCATTGCGCCAGCGGGTAAACGCTTGCCGTTGCCCGGGCAATTCCCTATGTGCTGCCTGTTTTTTAGGCACCATCATGCGCGACACCCCAACTCCACCACCACTCCAGCCCATTGCCGTGGGTCCGGTTGCCATCGCGCAGCCGGTCGTGCTCGCGCCTATGACGGGCGTGACCGATCTGCCGTTCCGGCGGCTGGTGCGGCGCTATGGCTCGGGCCTCAATGTCACCGAGATGATCGCCAGCCCTGCTGCGATCCGGGAAACCCGCCAGTCCATCCAGAAAGCGGCATGGGACCTCTCCGAGGAACCGGTCTCGATGCAGCTGGTCGGCTGCGATCCCGTGCAGATGGCCGAAGCAGCGAAGCTGAGCGCCGATAGGGGCGCAGCAATCGTCGATATCAACATGGGCTGCCCGGTGCGCAAGGTCACCAATGGCGAGGCGCGTTCCGCGCTGATGCGCGACTTGACGCTCGCCGCAAGCCTGATCGAGGCCTGCGTCAAGGCAGTGGATGTGCCAGTCACGGTCAAGATGCGCATGGGCTGGGATCATGATTGCCTCAATGCGCCCGAACTTGCCCGCATCGCACAGGATCTTGGCGCACAAATGATCACGGTCCACGGCCGCACCCGCAACCAGATGTACAAGGGCGAGGCGGACTGGGCTTTCGTTCGCAGGGTGAAGGAAGCGGTCGACATTCCTGTCATCGTCAATGGCGACATCTGCACGATCGATGACTGTGCCAATGCAATCGCGCAATCGGGAGCGGACGGGCTGATGATCGGGCGCGGGGCCTATGGCAAGCCGTGGCTGCTAGGGCAGGTGATGCACTGGCTCCGTACCGGCGAGCGCTTGCCCGATCCCTCGATGGACGAGCAATACGCGGTGCTCATCGAGCATTACGAAGCGATGCTCTCGCACTATGGCAGGGAAATCGGCGTGCGCATGGCCCGCAAGCACCTGGCCTGGTACACCAAGGGGCTTGCCGGCTCCGCCGAGTTCCGCAACCGAGTGAACTTCATCGACGATGCCGACGCAGTGATCGCCGCACTCGATGGCTTCTATGCGCCGTGGCGTCAGCGACAGGCAGCGTGACCGCGCCGGTCAGGACTGGCGCCCCCGACGCACGTCGGCAGCTTGCCAGCCTGCCGCTCGCGGTCGTCCTGCTTGCGCCTGGAATGCGGATTGCCGCCGCCAATCCGCTTGCTGAACAATTCTTCGGGCAGGGAGCCCGGCGGCTGACGCGGCATGCGCTCACCGATCTGATCAGCTTCGAGGAAGCCCGGATGATTGATCGCCTGACCGACGCGGAAGCGCCCGTCTCGGCCCGCGACACGGGCATCGTCGTCTACGGCCTTGGTCCGCGCCGTGTCGACATTACCGCGGCGCCGGTTGCTGATTGCCCTGGCTGGCAGGTGCTGACCATCGACGACACCTCCGCCCTCGAAGCTCTTGGCGAGGATTCGGGCGGCGGTGACAACCTCTTCCTGCGCGGCCCGGAAATCCTTGCCCACGAGATCCGCAATCCGCTGGCAGGCATACGTGGTGCGGCGCAGCTGCTATCGCGCAAGCTAGGCGACAAGGATCGCCCGCTAACCGACCTGATCACCGCCGAGGTCGATCGCGTTGCCGGTCTGATCGAA
>JAURNJ010000218.1 GCA_030830245.1 Novosphingobium sp.
CCGGCCGAGGACCAGCTGATCGCATTGCCCTGGGCGTCGGTGATGGTCACCATCGTGTTGTTGAAGCTGGCATTCACATGGGCGATGCCGCTGGTGATGTTCTTGCGCTCCCGCCTTTTGATGCGCTGGGGTTCGCGTGCCATTTCTTTGTCCTACTCGAAAATCTGGAACTGCCGAGCGGACCCGAAGTCCGCTCGTCCTGAGCGTATCGAAGACTTACTTCTTCTTGCCCGCGATCGGCTTGGCCTTGCCCTTGCGGGTGCGCGCATTGGTATGCGTGCGCTGGCCGCGAACCGGCAGGCCCTTGCGATGGCGCAGGCCGCGGTAGCAGGCGAGGTCCATGAGGCGCTTGATGTTCATCGCTGTTTCGCGGCGAAGGTCGCCCTCGACCATGTGGTCGGCGTCGATCGTCTCGCGAATCTGAAGAACTTCGGCATCCGAAAGGTCCTGAACCCGACGGGCATGGTCGATTCCCAGCTTGTCGACGATTTCAGCGGCCTTGGTGCGGCCGATTCCATGAATGTAGGTAAGCGCGATAATCACACGCTTGTTGGTGGGGATATTTACCCCGGCAATACGAGCCACTTGATACTCCCTGCTCCACAGGGCGCGGCGAACTATTCGCGGCAACCCCATCTCAACGCGTTGGCTCACTTTGGAGGAAGCGGATACTTGCGAAATGCAAAAAATCCGAACGGCGTGGACGAATACATTCGCCTGCCGAACGGCCCGTTTCCTGTCGAGTGAAAGGCGCGCTTAGAATGATTCGCAAGGCGTGTCAACGCCGCGAGGTCGATAACAAAAAACCGTCCCGGAAGCTCTGCCTCCGGACGATCGTATCGTGCAATCACTGATTACCCGATTGTTCCCTGCCAGTCAAAGCAGAGCGACATCTGCCACTCAGCGACCAACAAAGCCTTGATCGTTCACGGCTTTCTCCGGGGGAATCGCGCCAGGCCCGGGCTTGGGCGCAGCTTCGACCGGCGCGCCGTTGGCCTCTCCGATGCCCGCTTCCATTTCGCGCACAAAATTCGAATCGGGCTGCTCCGGTGCGGGTTCGGGGGCCGCCTTGCCAATTGCGCGCGCGCCCAGTGCACGACCCAACCGCAAAACCTGCTCGGCGAGGACGCCATCGACCGCCTTGGCCAGGGCGGGCACGTCGCCGCGCACATAGCCGCCATAAGCATATTCCCAGAGGATGCGCGTGCCCTCGCCCTCCGGCTTGAGCATCACCGTCAAGGTGCCAGTACCTGCCCCGGCCTGAAGCGGACCGAGCGCCCCCGTCATGCGCAGGGCGCGCGGCTCTTCGACATAGACCACCCGCATATGCTCGACCCCGCCGCGCGGCGCAGCCTTGGGCGAGGCCTTGTTGGGCAGGACTTCACAAAAGCAGCCGCCCGCACGTGCATCGAGCGAAAAATTGGCGGCATCGCCCGAATAGCTGTGCCCACCGCTCCACCATTCGCGCGGCCTGACCAGCACGGCCCAGGTTTGCTGCGCGCTTGCCGGCACATCGATGCCAAGCTGTATGACAAAGCCGGAAGCGGAACTTTCCTTGACCTCGGCCATGGCGGGCGATGGCAGTAGCAGCGCCCCGATGACTATCGCGAAACGCTTCATTCCAGCCCTCCCAGTATTCCGTTAGTCGGCGATAAGCCCTTCGATCGCTGCTGTCACAGCGTCCATGTCGGCCATGCCATCGACACGCGATATGATCCCCCGCGACTCGTAGATCGGCAGAATCGGCGCGGTCTTGGCGCGGTACTCAGCCATGCGGGTGCGCACGGTTTCCTCGTTGTCGTCGGGACGGCGCTTGAACTCGGTTGATCCGCACTTGTCGCAGGTGCCGGCAACCCTGGGCTGCTCGAACTTGTCGTGATAGCCCTTGCCGCAATTGGCACAGGTGTATCGCCCGGTAATCCGCTCGACGAGCGCATCCTCGTCGACGGCGAGTTCGATCACATGGTCGAGGCTGCGCCCGCGCGCGGCGAGGATCCCGTCCAGAGAGCCCGCCTGCGCTTCGGTGCGCGGGTAGCCGTCGAAGATCGCGCCGGTATCCGGCCCCATCGCGTCAAGCCCGTCGCCGATCAGCGCAGAAACGATCTCGTCGGAAACGAGTTCGCCGCGTTCCATCACAGCCTTTGCCTGAAGCCCCACGGGCGTCTGCGCCTTCACAGCCGCGCGGAGCATGTCGCCGGTCGAAAGCTGGCGCATGCCGTGCCGCTCCATCAGCCGCTGCGCCTGGGTGCCCTTGCCCGCCCCCGGCGGCCCCAACAGGATGATATTCACGGGAATGTCCTCTCGAATTGCCCCGGCGGCTGCCTTAACGCAGCCTGCCTTTCAGCTTCGCTTTCTTGATGAGATCGCCATACTGGTGCGCCAGCAGGTGCGACTGTATCTGGGTGATCGTATCGACCGTGACATTGACCACGATCAGCAGGCTGGTGCCGCCAAGGAACATCAGCGGCAGGCCGGTCTGCGCAATGAAATACTCGGGCAGAACGCACACGATGGTCAGGTATGCCGCGCCGATCACGGTAATGCGGGTCAGCACGTAATCCAGATAGGTCGCAGTGTTCTTGCCCGGACGGATGCCTGGAATGAAACCACCGTTCTTCTTCAGGTTCTCGGACGTGTCCTCGGGATTGAACACGATCGCGGTGTAGAAGAAGCAGAAGAAGATGATCCCGGCAGCATAGAGCGCCATGTACAGCGGTTGCCCGTGCTGGAGATACTGGATCACGGTTTGCAGCACTTGCCCGCCCGTCGTCTCGGTCGAGACCGAGGTGCCTGCAAATTGCGTGATGGTCAGCGGCAGAAGCAGCAGGGAGCTGGCGAAGATCGGCGGGATCACACCGGCGGTGTTGATCGTGAGCGGAAGGTGGCTGCGATCCGCCTGCATCATGCCGCGCTGAGTCGCGCGCTTGGGATACTGGATCAGCAGGCGCCGCTGCGCGCGCTCCATGAAGCAGATGAATAGGATCATGGCGACGATCAGCACGACCAGACCGACGATCACGAAGGAGCTGACCGAGCCCGAACGCCCGCCCTCGAACATGTTGGCGATAAAGGTCGGCATCTGGGCGACAATGCCGGCCATGATGATGAGTGAAACGCCGTTGCCAATGCCGCGCGAGGTAATCTGCTCGCCCAGCCACAGCAGGAACATGGTGCCGCCGATGAGGCTGATGACCGCACCGATGCGGAACATGTAGCCCGGATCGACCACGGCCTGCAGGCCGCTCTGCGCGCCATAGGCCTCAAGCCCGGTGGCGATGAACCAGCCCTGCACCACGCACAGCAGCACGGTGCCATAGCGGGTGTACTGGTTGAGTTTCTTGCGCCCGGCCTCGCCTTCCTTCTTTAGCGCCATCAGCGCCGGATGGAGCGAGGCGGCAAGCTGCACCACGATCGAGGCGGTAATATAGGGCATGATGCCCAGCGCGATCAGGCTCATACGCTCCAGGCTGCCGCCCGAGAACGTGTTGAACAGGTCGAGGATGCCGCCGCGCGTCTGATCGTAGAGGTCTTCCAGGATCAGCGGATTGACCCCGGGCAGCGGCACGAAGCTTAGAAAACGGAACACGATCAGCGCGCCGAGTGTGAACCAGATACGGTTCTTGAGCTCGGTAGCCTTGGAGAAATTCGCAAAGCTCAGCGAACTTGCGATGTTGTCGGCGCGTGATGCCATCGGATGGAATGAACCTCTGCCCTGCGATGCCTGCCCATATAGTGTGCCAGGGCAGATGTCGAACCTGGGGACGTCGAAAAAGCCGAGTCATTCCTGCGAATGCTGGAACCCAGTCAATCAGTCGTACCGGGTCCCCGCATTCGCGAGGATGACGAAAAGTGCTTCAGCTTGCAGCCTTGGCCTTGTTGGCCTCGCGCCGCGCGGTCTTCTTCTCGTGCTCGCTGACCTTGGGCGCGGCTACTTCCACCGAACCGCCAGCCTTCTCGACCGCGGCGATCGCGCCCTTCGAGGCGCCATCGACCTTGAACGTGGCCTTGGCCGTGATCTCGCCCTTGCCGAGCAGGCGAACGCCATCCTTGCCGCCGCGCGCCAGGCCGACCGCCTTGAGCGCCGCATGGTCGATGACAGACTTGGCATCGAGCTTGCCCGCATCGATGAACTTCTGGATCATGCCCAGGTTCACCTCGGCAAAGTCCTTCCCGAACGGGTTGTTGAAGCCGCGCTTCGGGATGCGCATGTGCAGCGGCATCTGGCCGCCTTCAAAGCCGGCGATCGACACGCCCGAACGCGCCTTGGCGCCCTTCTGGCCGCGACCAGCAGTCTTGCCCTTGCCGGAGCCGATACCACGGCCCACACGCATGCGGCCCTTGCGGGCACCCGGATTGTCACGAAGATCGGTAAGTTTCATAGGATAGCACTCGCTTTCGCTTGGTTCGCGCTGGTTGGAAAGGCGGGCCGTTAGCCGATGCAGGCGGACCTGTCACCCCCTTTGTCGCTGCGGGCCGCCGCCCCGCTCAGGCCTTGGTGCCCTTAACTGCCGTTTAACCATGCCGCGGGCATAGCTGAACCTCGATTTTTCAGGGTTACCCATCATGAATGTCGCGACAGCGCGTCAGGAATTGCCTTTGGCCTCCGCGCCCGATTGGGACCTGCGCGGCCTGCTGCTCCATCCCGCCGTTCAGGCGATGGTCCTGCTGGTCGTCGCCGTGGCGCTGCGCGCAAGCACATTCGGACACCCCAACTTCCACGTCGATGAAGCCTTCTACCAGACGGTCGGCATCGCGATGCACGATGGGGCGATCCCCTATGTCGATGTCTGGGACCGCAAGCCGTGGGGACTGTTCTTCCTCTACTACCTCATCGCCTTCATCTCCCATGCGCCGCTGGCGTACCAGCTGGTCGCGACACTTTTTGCCGTCGCGACGGCCTGGACAATCGGCCGGATCGCGCGGGAATGGGCCAGTCCGGCAGGCGGCCTGTTCGCAGGCCTCGTCTACCTGCTGTGGCTCGATCGCCTACAAGGCTTTGGCGGGCAGGCGCCGGTTTTCTACAACCTGTTCATCGCCATTGCAGCGCTGCTCGTGTTGCGCTCGCGCATGCAGCTGCGAGCAGGTCGGGTGCCATGGCGAATGCCGGTGGCGATGCTGCTTGCCGGCCTGGCCATAACCATCAAGCCAACCGCAGTTTTCGAGGCCTGCTTCCTTGGCATTTATGCGACGTGCCAGCTCTACCGTTCGCCGTTGGAACGCAAGAAGCAGCTGGCCGCGATTGCCGGATGGATGGCGCTGGGCGCGGCGCCCATCCTACTGATTTCTGGCTGGTATTTCGCCCAGGGCTACTGGGCCATCTACTGGCAGGCGATGTTCGGCTCCAACCTCGGCAAGCCCAGCTTCCTCTATGCCGGAACGATGCGGGCTCTGATCAGCTTCATCATTCTCGCTCCGGTCATGGCGGTCGCCACGCTCTCGATCCCGACCTGGCAGGGCGACACGAAGCGATTTGTCGGTCTCTGGTTGCTGGCCGCCCTCGTCGGGCTGGTGTCGGTTCCCAACTTCTACATGCATTACTCGCTGCCATTGATGGTGCCGCTTTCGGTTGCCACCGCCGCATTCCTGTCGAGACCGGTCGCAGGCCCGGTCGCGACCGCTGCACTATGCCTCTGGTCGCTGCAGACCGCGCATGCCTTCGATGCCAGCAACACCCGCGCCTCGATCGCCGCAATGGACGAACTTGCCAGTGCGATCCGGAGCAACCACACCGACGGCCCGCTGTTCGTGGTCGATGGCCCGCCCCAGCTATACGTGCTGACCGGCCATTCCTTCCCCACGCCGCTGGTGTTCCCTCACCATCTCGCCCACGAGATCGAGACAGACCTGAGCCACCTTTCCACGCTTGGCGAAACGCGCCGCGTGCTCGCGCTGCGCC
>JAURNJ010000027.1 GCA_030830245.1 Novosphingobium sp.
ATGTGGCCCGGAGAGTGCATGAGGTTGGTCGATGTCATGGGAATGGCCAATATAGCTGCCAAGCGCGGCAATTGCTACCGCACCCGTGCACAGCCGATCGCGGCGGCATCCATGGCGCTTGCCGCGCCTTCCAGTTTCCAGGTGTTCGAGAAGCGTCTGCCATCCGCGCCGCTGGCCGAGACGGTCATCGAAGTGGCGGACCGCATCGCCGCCGTGATCGCTGCATTCATCCGCGCATCGGCCGCCCAGGCGTCGCTGCCGCCGCCGGTCAGCCTGAAGGACTTGCTGCCGATCTGGAGAACGAGGCGCGGATCGCTTGCCAGGTTGCGCGACATGCGGAAATGGATCTGGTTGCGCTGGGCGAGCTTTGGCCAGGTGCCGACAGTGGCATAAGGCTGCCGGTCGCGGCGCATCGTGCTCAGCAACGCCTTGGCGATGGCGTAGCAACGCGGCACCGCCGGATCGCGAAACACGCCCCATCCGCCGTAGATGCCAAGGCTGTCGCGCGCCGTGGCAGGCATCGGCACAAACGCGCCCAGAACGAGCATAGGCAGCAGGGCGCGGGACAGGGCTTGCGATACCGTCATGCGGCGCTCCTCTTGCAGGTTTTGCGGCAAAGGGAAATCCCGAGCCATCCGCACTTCATTTGCCGCTACGCGCGCCGTTCTTGGCCAAGGGAGCCGGCAAAGGGGGGCGGGCGCGATGACGCACGACTACGAACTGATCGTGATCGGCAGCGGCCCGGCGGGGCGGCGCGCGGCGATCCAGGCGGCGAAGCTCGGCAAATCGGTGCTCGTCGTCGAAGGCCGGTGCCGGGTGGGCGGCGTTTCGGTGCATACCGGCACGATCCCTTCCAAGACCCTGCGCGAGACTGCGCTCAATCTTTCCGGCTGGCGCGAACGCGGCTTTTATGGCCGCTCCTAGCGGGTGAAGAAGGAGATCGGGCGAGCCGACCTCGACTGCCGCCTTGGCAAGACGCTCGATCACGAGGTCGACGTTCTCGAGCACCAGTTCCTGCGCAATGGCGTTGCGACCATGGCCGGATTCGCGCGGTTCACTGATGCCAACCGCATTGTCGTGGACCTGCCCGATGGCAGGCAGCAGACATTGTCGGGCGAGCGCTTCCTGATTGCGGTGGGCACCGCGCCGTTCCGGCCTGACAACGTTGCTTTCAACAGCTGCGACATCCTCGACAGCGACGAGATTGTCGAACTGCCGCGCATGCCGCGTTCGCTCACCGTCGTAGGAGCAGGCGTGATAGGCATTGAATATGCGACCATTTTCAGCGCGCTGGACGTGGCCGTGACGGTCATCGAGCCGCGCGAAACGATGCTCGATTTCGTCGACCGGGAGATTGTCGATGAATTCATCCACCAGCTGCGCGACCGGGGCATGCGATTGCACATGGGGGCGGAAGTGAAATCCGTCGCAAAGGTGGATCGCAAGGTCGTTACACGGCTTCTCGACCTGTCGATTGCCATCAGTGATGATGGTCATTTCGCCAGCGGCTGGTTCCTGAACGAGAATCGCACCCTTTCGATCAACCTGCGCGAGGGCAAGATGGTGCTCGCTGGCGTAGAAACCACGCTTGCGCGCGGTCAGGCGATTGCCTTCGATGGTGAGCTCAACCTGCGTGCGGAGGACTTTGCGAAGATCCTGCCACTCAAGTTGACGACCGACCTGCGATCGCAGCTTGTCCGGATCGAGACGCTGGAAGAATTTCCCTATGCGCAGCGTCTCGCGCGCGAGAAGGCGCGCGAACGGCTGGACAGCAGGAAGGGCGCGTCGCAGGCCGATGCCTGGCCGCGCGAAGAGACGCCCTATCGCGCATTCACCCTGCCGATGACCGACATCGAACTGCGCGCGGCTTCGGACAGATCGCTGGGCGAGAGGCTGGAAGGCGACCTGCGTGTGGCAGGCGATCTCGCCTTCATGACAGCTCGAGCGTACCTCAGCGGCACGACGAGGGACGGCCTCACCGGCGCGCGTATCGAGCTGGGGCGCCGCGATCCCGATGCGCAACTGTTGGGGCCGCTTCGCGCCACCGAGTTCCAGCTTGGCGACGTTGCGACCCAGTCACTGCCGCTTGGCCTGCGCGGCGTGGGCGGGCGCGGTGCGGCAATAACCAATTCGCCGATCGACAGCGCTTCGCTGTTCGATTCCATCGACCTTCGCGGCGAGCTGCCCGAAGGCTACGAGGTAGAACTCTATCGCAACGACATCCTGATCGATTCGACCCGCACGCCAGTGAATGGCCAGTACGAGTTCCTCCAGGTCCCGGTGGATTTCGGCAATAACGTGTTCCGCTTCGTCTTCTTCGGGCCGCAAGGCCAGCGTTACGAGGAAGTGCGCCGGATCAGCGTGGGCGACGGTCGCCGCAAGCCGGGCGAGCTGGTCTATGGCTTCGACATTGCCCAGAAGGATATCAACCTGCTGGGTGTACGCGATCCGTCCGACAACCGTCCGGTGGACTACGGCGCATGGCGCGCGACCGGCTCGCTGGAATACGGCATCTCGCGGGCACTTACCGCGCAGCTCGCAGGATCGTGGTTCGAAACCGGCTTCGGGAAATCCAGCTGGCTGGCTAGCGCGGGCCTGCGCACGGGGATGGGCGGAACCGCAATCAGGGCCGACCTTGGATTCCAGAAGGGCGGCGGCAAGTCCGCGCAGCTTGGCGTCGGCGGGCAATTGTTCGGCGCGTCCTACACCCTGACCCATGCCGAATATTCGGGCAATTTCATCGATGAAGTTCGCGCCTTTTCCAGCGATTTCCTCGATCGGGCGAGCGAGTTCAACATCAACACGACGGTTTCGCTGGGCGGTGACGAAAACCCGATGTACCTGCCGATTTCCGCGCGCCTCAAGCGTCTCGAGTTCGCCAATGGCCGGATCCAGAGCGAGGCGATGGTGCGGGCTTCGACGCGTTTTTCGGGGCTGGTTGCGTCCAAGACGTTCGAATACATCAATACCCGTTCGACGCTCGGCTTCTCCCGCGAAAGCCTGGTTGGCAGCTTCGACCTTGCCACTCTCTCGGGTTCGCGCACCCAGTATCGCGGTTCGCTGGTCTATGCTGTCGCTCCGAAGCTCGAGCTGCGCTCTGCGGCAGTGCAGGTGGACCATGCCTTTGGCCCGAACACCCTCGCCAGCGCGACACTGGGCCACACCTTCACCAGTGACGAAACCCGCGTCGGCCTTTCGGCGACCCAGCGGTTCAGGAACTTTACCCTCAGTTTCAATGCCGATTACGCGGTGCCAAACAAGAACTACTCGGCAGCCTTGCGGCTAGGTTTCGGCTTCGGACGCAATCCGCTGACCGGGCGGCTATTCGTCGACCGGCCGGGCCTTGCGAACGGGGGTGCGATTGCCGTGCGCGCCTATCACGACCGCAATGCCGACAATCACTTCGACGAAGGCGATCTGGTCCTGCCCGAGGTCAAGTTCGGGATCGGCGGCAGGCCAGCGTCGACTGGCCCGGACGGCATCGTCATGATTGGACGGCTGGGCGACGGTACGCGCACCAACTACAAGGTCGATCTGGAAAGCCTGCCCGACATCGCCCTGTTTCCGACCAGCGCGGGCAAGTCTTTCGTGCCGCGCGCGGGCCGGGTCCACGTTTCGGATTTCCCCGTCGTCGAACTCAGCGAAATCGAGGGGACTGCGCGGTTCGTTTCCGACGGACGCGACAAGCCCGTGTCGGGCGTTTTCCTCGAACTTGTGGGGGCGGATGGCAAGGTCGTGCGCACGGCCCGGACCGAGGGCGACGGGTTCTATCTGTTTGAACAGGTCAAGCCCGGCAACTACACGCTCAGGATCGAGCCCGACCAGGCGCAGCGCATCGGCATTTCGCTTTCAGGCGAGAGTGCGGTGGCTATCGCGCCCAGGGCCGACATCGTCCGCCGGGATCTTGCGATTGCCCGGCAGTGAGCCTTCAACCGCCGTTTCTCACCTCTGCGCATCGGGATAGGCAATCGTGATGATTTCCCATTCCTTTTCGCCGCCGGGCAGGCGCACTGTGCGCACGTCTCCCACCGCAGCGCCGCGCAGGGCGCGGGCGAGCGGTGCGCTCCAGCCGATCAGGCCCTGAGAGGCATCCTGCTCGTCATCGCCGACAAGGGTGACGGTGCGGTGCTCGTCGTCCTCGTCGGCAATTGTCACTTGCGCGCCAAAGAACACGCGGGTGCGGTCCGGCTGCGCGCCGGGATCGAGCACTCGAACCTTCTTCATCCGGCGCGCCAAGTACCCAAGCTCGCGGTCGATTTCGCGCATGCGCTTGCGACCGTAGAGATAGTCGCCGTTTTCGGAGCGATCGCCATTGCCTGCCGCCCAGCTTACGATCTCGACGATTTCGGGCCGTTCCTTGCCCAGCAGGTGGTCGTACCGCGCGCGCAGCGCCGCCATGCCTGCCGGGGTTATGGGCGGACCTTCTGCAGACACGTCAGCCGGGGTATCGCTTGCCGAGGAAATTGCTCAACGGGAACCGACCGCGGTTGTAGCCCTTGCCGGGATAGAGGGCGTCGTAGACCACCGCATTTTCAAGCACCTTGGAGATGTAGTTCTTCGTCTCATAGATCGGGATACGCTCGATCCATGTAACCCAGTCGATGGCGCCGGTACGCGGATCGCCATTGGCGGCGAGCCACTTGTTCACATTGCCCGGCCCTGCATTGTAGGCCCCGACCGCTAGCGGGTAAGAGCCTCCATAGTAGGAGAGCATGCGGGCGAAATAGCCGTCGCCCAGACGGATATTGTATTCCGCATCGGTGATCAGCGCACCCATGTCGTAGCCCAGACCGAGCTTGCCCGCCTGCTCCCGCGCCGTGCCCGGCATCAGCTGCATCAGTCCGCGCGCACCGGCGTGGCTGATCGCATTCATCGCAAACTGGCTCTCCTGCCGGGAAATGGCGTGAACCATCGTCCAGTTCGCCCCTTCGGGCGTGGGCACCAGCGGGAAGCCGGTGCGCAGGAAATTGCCGTGCCCGTCGGTGTGTGCGCTTTGGCTGAGGATCACGGCTAGGTCGCGCCGCCCGATCTCGCGGGCGAGATCTGCGACCAGCACATGCTCCGCCTCGGTGGTGGCCTGCTCGGCAATCTCGCGGAAAAAGCGGACCGTGGTGCGCCATTCGTAGCTGCGAGCCACCTCGCGCACGGCGCGCGTCAGCGGGCTGGCCATGAACTGGGCGCGCTGCGCGCTGGTCGGCACGTCGCCGGGTAATTGGTCGAGGTTGGGGATCGCGCGGCCCAGCCGCTCGAGCGAAAGCTGGCCATAGAAATATTCAGGGTATTTCGCCGCCATTTCGAAATAGCGGTTTGCGCCTTGAACGTCGCCGCCCTCGGCCAGTGCGCGGCCTGCCCAGTAGAAACCCTTGGTGCGTGTTCCCGGCGTCTTGGCGGCAGCGCCATAGCGATAGAACAGCGGCGCGGCGCGGCGCGGATCGCGCAGGTTCCAAAGCGCCCTGGTGCCGCCCAGCCAGACCAGCGAGGTATAGTCGTCGCGCAGCTTGAAGCCCTGGTCGGAAATGTCCGTGCCGGGAGCGAAGGCATCGTCGATCGTCTCGGCAATGCGCACGGCCTCTTCCGAGCCCGCGGCGCGAGCCGCCCACAACAGGTTGCCGACCCATTTTTCCGGATCGCGTGCCGGACCGGTCATCCGCGGACGGCTTGAGAGCAGGGCGATTGCCGTAGCGGCATTTCGCGCGCTGCGCGCCTGCTGGACGCGGGCGTGCAGCAGGCCCGGATCACGCATTTCCAACGGGGAAAGCGGCGTTTCGAGCGCGCTGGCGCTGCCGCCCTGGGCGATTGCAAGGCGCGCGGCAAAGAGGTTGCGCCGTTCTGGCGATACCCGCGCGATCTGGCGTTCGGCGGCCTGGGGCCAGCCTTCCCACAACAGAGCATCCATGCGCGCGTCGTGGTCGTCGCGGCTGAACTGGTCGCC
>JAURNJ010000219.1 GCA_030830245.1 Novosphingobium sp.
TGGCGGACAGCGGCCATTACAGCATCGACAGCACCACCGTTCGCGCCCACGTCTCGGCAGCGGGCGGAAAAGGGGGACTCATCGACGCGCTCTTGGCCGCTCGCGGGGCGGGTTCACCAGTAAGCTTCACTGCCTGGCTGATGCCCTCGGACGACCGCTCGCCTTCGTTCTAACCGGCGGTGAGGCGGCGGACTGCAAGGCATATGATGCCCTGATCGATCTGCCCGAACGCGCACCCGACGCCTTGCTTGCGGACAAGGGCTATGATGCCGACGCTATCCGTGCCGACCTTGCCGAACGGAAGATCGAGGCCGTCATTCCGGGCCGATCAAACCGCCGCGTAAAAATTGAGCATGATCGGGCCCTCTACAAGCAGCGCAACCGCATCGAGCGCATGTTCGGCCATCTCAAGATCAACCGGGCCATTGCCACCCGATACGATCAACTGGCCAACAGCTTCCTCGGAATGGTCCATCTCGCCACCGCCAGATACTGGCTCAAATTTGTCCACGCCGCCTAGCTCTATCCCGCGCATTAATATCTGGCCTATCTATCCTCGTCGCCCTTGTTCTTTCCCCTCTCGACCGCTGGCGGCGGTGGAGCCGGCTTGGCGACCTTGCACCCCTTCGCCTCCGCGAGCCCGCGCAGATAACCGCGCCGTGCAATGCCGACGGTGACGGCAGCCTGAAGACTGCGCTCCGCAGGCGCCGCACCACTGATCTCGCGTACCAGTCCGCGGAAGGGAATCAGCGAATTGACCACTGTGCGACCGACCGCCTCGGCGATCTTCCCCGTGCGGTTCTCGTTGATCGCGACGCCGACGGCGAAATCCTCGCCCAGCACGGCATTCAATTCACCCATCGCCTCATTAAGGTCGCGACACCGACGCGTGGGTGGCGGCGCATAGGGGTTTTCGACCGCTTTCAGCAGTACAGCGGGTATCTCGCCCTTGTCTATACCCACGTCCCGTGCCGGCTGAGTGGCTATTTTCCCGGCCTTGTCCAACGTGTTGGGCCTGTCCTGGGCGATGGCTGCGCTCGACAGCAGCGAAGGCAGCAAAATGCCAGTGGCGATGAATCTCATAGAAGTTCCTCCAAATTGAATAGTCGAGCGTCCGTCCGTTCTGAGAACGATTTTGACGATCCGGTGGAGGCGTTTCCCCCCACAGGGGGGGGCGGAGGTCAGCAGGGCGTGCCAGCCTTCACAGTTCACCTTTAAGACCTTCATTTGTCCATTCGCTTCGTCGCGCCTCGCGTGGATCTCCATTGCCTGTCCTTCAAATCAGCCCGACGACAAGTAGCAAGGCACGGTCCACGGCCTTCATCCGCTCATCGTCAAGCCGCCCGAAAGGCTCGCTGATTTTCGAGCGCGGCAGGGTGGAGAGCTTGTCCACCATCACCTGCGAAAGCACGCGCAACCCGTTGGCGTTGTCCGGCTCGACAGTGATGCGAAAGGCGGCGTCCCGCACGGCGCTGGTGATCGGGCAGATCACGATGCTCTCCAGAGCGGCCAGAATATTCGATTGCACAATGAGGGCCGGGCGCGGTTTGCCGTAGTCGCCTTGCAATGAAACCGCGACAATATCGCCTCGCTTCACTGCCACTCCTCGATCTGCCCTGCCGCTTCTTCGGTAAACCGCAGCACGTCCAGTTCCGCCGGGTCGTCCTTCAACTTCAAGCATTGCTGACGCACACGCTCCGCGAAATCAGCGGCGCGTGTGTCAGGAACCCAAAATTGGACGGGCCGAAACCCCGCCGCGCGCATCCGCTGGCGGTGTCGATCTACCTTGTCAGCCCTTTGCTTGATCGCGGCCATGTGAGTCTCCGATGGGTATCATGCAGGGTTACATGATACCCATCCTGCCTATCTTCCGCAAGCGCTATCCGAAAATTGCCCTCTGGTGCCCGTCAGGGGCATCGCCAAGTCCTTAGATTGCACAACCTGCCCCCAATCGCTCCCCTGCGCTCTACGGGCCGGAAATCGCCTCCTGCACTCCCTGATAGCCAATTCGAACCTTCCATCATTGTGCAACGTGGAATCGTTGCCCCGACGTGGGCCGACCTGGCTGCCCTGCAAAGGTTGCAAATGTACGATCAAGTGCTATAGTGCATAGTGTTATAGGGTGGCGCAGTGCGAATATTCAAAACCAAATGGATTGCGCGCTTCGTCCGGCGTGAGCGAATTGACGACGCTGGTTTGAAAGAGGCTATCGCGCGAGCCGAGCGCGGTATCATCGACGCCGATCTGGGTGGTGGACTCATCAAGCAGCGCGTTGCCCGGCCTGGGCAGGGGCGATCAGGCGGGTTTCGCATGATCGTCGCCTATCGAACGGACGATCGGGCGTTCTTTCTGTACGGCTTTGCCAAGAACGAGCGCGAAAACATAGAGGACAGCGAGTTGCAGACCTTGAGGGACATTGCCGCCGAATTGTTGGCGCATGACGAGACCGCCCTGGATGCAGCCGTGGGCATGGGCAAGCTACAGGAGATCGAAAATGGCGAAGAAGCTTAGCAATCTGACCGAAGCCCTCCTCGAAACGGCCGAGGACATGCACAGCGCCGGGCTGATGGGCGATGAAGTCTATGAGAAGATCACCGTCCGCCACCTGGGGCCGGACGCGCCGCTCACGGCCGCGCCAATCACACCGGAAGAGATCCGAAGCGTGCGTGAGCGGGCACATTTGAGCCAGGCCGCGCTTGCCAAATATACGAACCTGACGCCGGGCTATATCTCGCAACTCGAACGCGGCACCAAACAAGCCAAGGGGCCTGCGCTCGCCATCCTGAACGTCATTCGCCGTAAGGGCATCGAAGCACTGTTGTGACCGTCCGCTCCAGGGGTCTGACGGCGGTTATGGCCTGATTTTCGTCGCACCGCCCATATCTTAAGAAAACGCCGTCATAATGCCGGGTTGGGAAGAACGGAAAAAGGGCGGACATGGCTGACATAGAATTACCACGACCGTTCGCGTTCGACGAATTTTACGCGATGCTGAAAAAGTATGTGAACGATCCCAAGGCACGGGAAGCACTCGCGAACTACGATGCCGAAGCGATCGAAGGCAGAGGACAACTCGATGACTCATCAACGTCATCGGAATTGGCTTATGACGCTGACGGCATATTCCAGCAGATTGGTTGGTCAATCTTGGTTAGTCATGGTTGGCCTATCTACTATGACATGATTCAGTCAACAGGCCAAAATCACGAGTTGCAGATGGAGTTCCTTTCAGCAGCCGGAAACTTCAGGAGTATAGCAAAGCTGCTAATTCGCGGGCGCAAGGAAGATGATCTTCCGCGATGGTTGAGAGAGGGAGATACGTTTCCTGACAAGAACTTCGACATCTACGATCCCGCAAGCGTACTTCGCCTTCTGCGAATGTGGTCCGAAAAGCATCCGAGACATCAGCCCTATACTCTGACGGCATCTGAAAGCGCACAATCACCAGACTGACGTCAATCACATGAAATCCGACGGGCTAACCATCGGTATTATATGGTATTTTCTTCTCTTTAGCGCGCGAGCAACTCACGCCGTAGGATGGCGTCGCACCTCTATCTGATTGCTTGCCGCGATGTTGCTAGATTTGCCCTGACGCTACGAGCTTACCCAGCAGGGCATTGACGCGCGTTTGCCAGCCTGGGCCGCTCCCACGCAAATGCTCGACCGTCTTCGCATCCAGGCGGATTTTCACTTCTACCTTGGGGGCTTCGAGCTTCGGGCGACCTCGCCGGGACGGCTTCATTCCGGCCATGAACGCCGCATCCATCGGCGGATTATCGTCGTGAATCTCAGGATCAAACTTGGCCATAATAGAACCTCCCTTCATGCTTCTCTGCCGGACGCAAGCTGATGGCGCGAACCGCATCGTCGTGGGAGCCGTCGGTGAAAGCCAGCACATGCAGGCGATCACCGATCAACCCTATGGCAACGAAACGGACCTCTCCATAATCGAAACGGTCATCCTCGCGTTCAAAGGCCGTGTCCCAATCGAACCCTTCCGCAGCCTGCAAGGATATGCCGTGTTTGGCGATATTCCTCTCGTCTTTGGCCGGGTCGAACTCGATCTCCATACAAATTTCGTACACCCATTAAATCGCCCACACAACCGTTTTTGTGCACCCTATAAAGATCAGCTTGGGCGAGTGACATCACACATCGGCCTTTGACGCTACCCATTTGCGCACGGGGGTGGCCTGCGTGGACAAGATCGGGCTGATGAACGTTCTGCTGGCAGAAGGCGTCAATCTCGGCCTGCGTAAAATGGCGGCGGCTACCAATACGCACAGCTTCTGGGAATTGCTGCGGATCGCGCGCTGGCATGTCGAAGGCAGCGCCTATGATCGGGCGCTTGCCATGATAGTCGAGGCGCATGCGAACCTGCCCATGGCTGCGTTCTGGGGACACGGGCACTCCGCATCCAGCGATGGACAATTCTTCCTAGCCACCGAGCAGGGCGAGGCGATGAACATGGTCAACGCCAAATATGGCAATGTCCCCGGCCTGAAAGGATACAGCCACGTCTCCGATCAATATGCCCCATTCGCCACCCAGGTCATTCCCGCGACCGTCAGTGAGGCTCCATATATCCTCGACGGGCTGCTCATGAACGATGCAGGCCGCCATGTCCGTCAGCACTTCGCCGACACAGGCGGCTTTACCGATCATGTGTTCGCTGCCTGTGCGCTTCTCGGTTACAGGTTCGCGCCGCGCATCCGCGACCTTCCTCAAAAGCGGCTCTATGCCTTCAATCCCGGCGCAACGCCTGCAAATGTGCGGGGGTTGGTCGGCGGGAAAATCAACGAACCACTCATTGAGCGGAACTGGCCTGACATCCTTCGCGTCATGGCCACGATCGCCGCCGGCATTGTCGCGCCCAGCCAAATTCTCCGCAAGCTGGCCTCCTATCCTCGCCAGAATGAATTGGCCCTCGCCCTTCGGGAAGTCGGTCGTGTCGAGCGGACATTGTTCATGATCGACTGGATTCTCGACGCCGGCTTGCAGCGCCAGGCCCAGATCGGCCTCAACAAAGGTGAAGCCCACCACGCCCTCAAGCGTGCCATCAGCTTTCATCGGCGTGGCGAAATCCGGGACCGATCGGGCGAAGGCCAGCATTATCGAATTGCTGGCATGAACCTGCTGGCTGCCATTATTATCTTTTGGAACACGATGAAGCTCGGGGAGGTCGTCAGCAACCAAGCCGCTGATGGCGTTGTCATTCCCCCCGATCTCCTCGCCCATGTCTCGCCGCTGGGCTGGGAGCACATCAACCTCACTGGCGAATACCGCTGGCCAAAATCTTAGCGTAGGATTTCGCCCCCTCCTGCAAACGCCCCCATGCTGGGCGAATACGATTTCTCCGACAAGAAGCTTGCAGACAGCTTCGGTATCCTCCCCCTGAAACAGGGCCTCTGAAACCAGGCCGTAAATGGGGGAATGAAAATGAGGGAATTTATCAGCAACTCAATACCTTGCCAGAATTCCTATGTCGCATTCCGCCCCTTTGCGGGGACGGACCCAACACTCGCTCGACCGCGTGGCGCTGTTCTTCGCTCAAGCGGCCTCTTCGAGCTGGATATGCAGCCTGAAGCCCGCCGCCGTGGCGACGTTGACCAAGGCGTCCAGCGAGAATTTGTCGAGCTTTCCGCGCAGAAGATCGTTCAGCCGGGGGCGGGTCAGGCCGAGCCGCTTGGCAGCCTGCTCCTGCGGCACGCCCCAGGACTTCACCCGCTCGCGGATGCTCAGCAACAGGTCCGCGCGCGCCGTCAGATTCGCCGCTTCCGCCGGCGTGTCGGCCAGCGCGTCAAAGACGCTATCGAAGACTTCGACATTCATAGGTTCGGCGCTCATTGCTCTGCCTTCCAAGTTTTCAGCCGTTTCGCGGCTAGATCAATGTCCTTTTGCGGCGTCTGTTGCGTCTTTTTCTGGAACGCATGAAGCACAAGAACCCGATCCTGTAGCGTCGCCAAATACATCACCCGAAACGCGCCTGATGCTTCTCTGATCCGTATTTCCCTCACGCCTGCCCCGACTGTCTTCATCGGCTTCCAGTCGGAAGGTTCGAGACCCGTTTGCACCGCCCGAAGTTCCACGCCTGCGCCATAGCGAGCGTCATCCGGGAAATCGCGTAGGGCCTCGCGACTGTCGCCCAGGAAATGAATCGGCTTTGCGGTCTTGGGCTCCATTGCGCGGACTGTATCAAAATCGAGACAGGAAAGCAACAGCGACCAAGCGCCTGCCGCTGCGCGGCACCGTGGCTCTAGTCGCTCAAGCTCCCCAAGCCCGCAAGCGGTCTTGGCCGAAGGTGACGATCCAAATGGCGGGCGAGATCGCGTGCGCGGATCTCGCTGGCGTGGTGCCGGCGACACGCCGGCGTGTCGTTCCTTTGCGTGGGAAGAGAGCGTTCCACCCCCCTCTCCCCAGCAACGACAATCAGCGGGACCGTGGCTCACTCGGCAAGCCTCGCTGCGCCGCGCGCCACTCCCGCAGATTGTCGCTGCCCCCCTCTCCTGCCGGCGTTCTTGGGCGTCCGTGTCCGGCCGATGGCCTGGCCATCGCCGGTCAGGCGATTTGAAGGGAGTAGAGTAGAAGGCATGGAACAGGACAACCGGGAAAGCTGGCTCAATCGGGTGGCGGCGGGCATGGCTCCGTTGTTCGAGGCGCTGGACGCCCCCCTGCTCGCGCGTATCCGCGTGGCGATCGGCTTCACCAGCGCGGGCCGCACACCAGCGCGGGCCGCAAGGGTAAGGCGATCGGCGAATGCTGGGATAATCGCTTGAGCGCGGACGGGCATTTCGAAATCTTCATCCGTCCCGACCTCGCCCATGCGCCCGACGCCATGCCGGCGTAGATCGCCGCCATCCTCGCGCATGAGCTGGTCCATGCCGCTGTCGGCATCCCGGCAGGGCATGGGAAGGCGTTTAAACGGGTCGCGCTTGGCCTTGGCCTGGTTGGGCCGATGCGCGCCACCACCCCCGGCGAGGCGTTCCTGTCGGCCATCGCGCCGATCCTCGATGCCGTTGGCCCCCTCCCCCATGCCCGTCTCGATACGGACGGCGAATCCACCGCGCCCAAGAAGCAGAAAACCCGGATGCTCAAATGCGAGTGCGCGACATGCGGCTACACCGTGAGGACCGCGCGCAAATGGCTGGAACTGGCCGGAGCGCCGCTCTGCCCGATCGAGGATCATGGCCGGATGGAGCATGAGCCGCTGGACGACGAGGACGACGATCCAGAGCCGGAGGATTGAACGGCTTAGAAATGTATATCACTCTGATGGACAGGTCATGCCGTTTCGATTAACGATAGCACGCAGAGTGAGGGCGCTATGATATTGGTAGTCGGGAACACAAAGGGCGGCGTTGGCAAGACCACGCTCGCCGTCAACCTCGCGGTGGCCCGCGCACTCGCGGGCCGCGACCTGTTGCTGGTGGACGGCGACGAGCAGGGAACCGCCCTCACCTTCACCCAGCTTCGCACCGAAGGTCTTGGCGAAGCCGGCTATACCGCCGTCGCCCTTACCGGCGCGGCGCTTCGCAGCCAGGTTCGCCAGCTCGCGCCCAAATATGACGATATCATCATCGACGTAGGCGGGCGCGACACCGGCTCGCTGCGCGCCGCGCTCACTGTCGCCGACACGCTGCTGATCCCCGTTCAGCCGCGCAGCTTCGACGTGTGGGCGCTCGATCAGGTGGCGGTGCTGGTGGCCGAGGCGCGCGAGATCAACGAGGGGCTGCGCGCCGTCGCGATCCTCAACGGCGCGGACCCGCAGGGCGGCGACAATGAGGCAGCCTTGCAGATTATCGGCGATATCGAGGGGATCGAGGTGCTGTCCACCTCGATCGTGCGCCGCAAGGCGTTCCCGAACGCGGCGGCCGAGGGCAGGGCGGTGCTGGAGCAATCCCCGCGCGACGCTAAGGCGATCGATGAGCTGACCGCGCTGATCGGTGCGGTATTTGTATAGCATGATGATAGCGGAGTGAAATGCAATGGCTATCGCTCGTAAACCGAACAGCAAGCCCAAGCCGCCGGTTGATGAGGACGCGGCAGACGCTTTCATTGCCGGTGCCGCGAAACCGGCGACGCCGACGATCACGGCGGCGGCCGACGATGGGCCGCGCAAGGCGCCGGTCATGCTGCGCTTTGACCGCGCGTTGCTGGCGAAGGTCGATAGCGCTGCGAAGCGGCGCGGCATCAGTCGCAGCGCGTGGATTCAGTTCACCGTCAGCAGGGCGCTCGACGCCGGCGAAGGGTAAGCGTCCCGGATCGCAGCCTGATGCGCGAACGGTGAGTTTTGGGGTATCGACTCACCGTTGAGTGGCGGGCAGGCTGAAATCGACCAGCACCGGCATTTCCGGGATACCGCCGCGCATCTTCGCGCGGCGGACGATGCTGTGCTGATCGATCAGGTTTTGCGCGTCGCGGCGACCGCTCGATGTCTTGGCCATCCACAGCATCGCGACCTTTTCGACCTTGCGCCCTTTTTTGATCGGCGTGAAATCGACATAGAAGGGGCAGAGCTTGTTGATTTCCTCCTGCGCGACCTTGAGGCAATATTTGTTGAGATCGGCGAAGCGTTCGAGCTTGCCCGCCGGCACGTTGAGCAGCCCGCGCAGTTCCGCGATCGTGAATTCTTCGCTTTGCTTGTACTCTAGGCCGATCCGCCGTTCGATCATCTCATAGAGGCACAGCGCATATTTCGACTCGAAACAATACATGACTTGCGTCTTGAGGCGCGCATAGACTTCGCTGTTGCGCAGTATCTCGATCAGCTCCTCGGGAATGCGGTAGTGGAGGAAGCCGTCCTTTTCGAGGCTTTCGTCGCTCGGGCCGAGGAGCTGGACGCGGCGCTTGTAGCTCTTGCCGGCTTTGCGGATGGTGACGATCGCGATGGTGCCCATCAGGCGCAGCAGCGAGCTTTCGATACGCTCATTGCCCTGGTGCGTGCCTTTGAGCGCGGTCTTGGCGATCCGATGGATGATCGGCTCGCCGATCCGCTCCCAGGCGTTGGCGATCAGCAGATTGTAGATTCGGCGATCGGCGAGGGTGAGGGGGGTCAGCTCGACGATATCGACCAGTTCGCCGGGCTTGACGATCTCGCCGTAATTGGCGGGATCGAAAGGATTTCCGCGCCCCTTTTGCGCGAGCGTAAGGGCAGGGGTATCAACCAGGGCAACTTGCGTCATCGCGTCGTCCAAAGGTGAGCAGGAGGAAGGCCGAGACTCACCTTAACCGGCAAAGGTGAGCCGGGCAAATCCTAAAGCTCGCCGTTGGCGCACGGTGAGGAGATACCCCAAAGCTCACCGTCGATCGGATGCCTACCCCAAAGCTCACCAGACTCGACCCCAACACTCACCTTTACCGACCCCAAAACTCACCGAAGGCTACCCCAAAACTCACGCGACTCGACCCCAACACTCACTTTTCGCGGCTATTTTCCCAGGTTTTCTGCGGGCTTGAGCACCCCTGAATCTTGAATCTAAGAAGAATCTTTGAATCTGAACGCGAACGGTGAGCTTTGGGGTAGTCTTACCTGTGGATAACTTGCCGCGCGCCACACCGTCACAGCCACAAAGAAGAAGAAAGCACCGCCTCTTGGGGCTTCGCCCCGCCGGCTCGCGCCCTACGGGCGCCCCGGATGGCTAAAGCCATCCTCCCACCCGGCGTCCCCATGATGAGCCGGCTACGCCGGCACGCTTTTTGTTCAGATCAGCCCCATTTCCACCGCTCCGCACAACAATTCAGCTCACCACTAGGTCCAACCGTCCAATTGGCTTTCCAAAAAGCCATGTGGAGAGCCCAGCACTTCATTTGAGAAGGAGGGAAGGACGGAAACGTCCCAACAGGCGCGGTTTTTGGCCCGCACAGCCTCTTTCAGGCACTCAGGAGTGTTTGAGAGGGTCGGACGATCAAGACGCTCTACGGGCTTCCCAGGCGGCCAATTCCCCGAACCTAGATCTTCGTGGTTTCACCCGCCCCACGCGACGGGCCGAGGTTGGCGTCGATCGCCAAGGTGAGGACCTACCCCAAAACTCACCTTACGCACGCCAGAGACCGATTTTTCCGCGCTTCGCTACGCATATTCACGCGGCAAGATATGGCGGAACGCTATCACCTAGATATACAAACGATATTACACAGATTGCTACTATGCCAGCGCGACCGTTTAAACGCTTTCACGCCTGATCGAACCGGCCGGCGAACTCGCGATCGGCATAGTAGGCGAGCTTGGCGGCGACGATCGGGCGCTGACCGGCGAGGAACAGCAATTCCAGATCGGCCGGCAGCATGCGAACTTCATCGGGGGTGAGCAGGGGACGGCCGACATGTTGCGCGCCGAACGATATGCCGGTTTCCTCCGCGTCGATCGCGCGGCTCATCGTCTCGAACACGACCGTCTCCTAGCCGAGCAGGTCGGAGACCAGTTTCGCGCTGTCGTGATCGTTGACCCCGAACACCTGCAGGACGCCGGCATTGGACAGGAAGGTGCCGGCGCGGCGCTCGTAGAGCGCGCGGAGCTGGTGGACGTCCTGCAGGATCGGCCAGAGCTGGATACCGTAGCCCGCCATCAGGCCCATGGCGCGCTCAACGGGTTCGAGGCGGCCGAGCGCGGCGAACTCATCGAGCAGGAACAGCACGGGCTTTTCGGCTGACGCCGGCGCACGGACCAGCTCGGTCAGTCTCTGCGCCAGCATCAGGCGCAGCCAGCGGGCATAGGTGGCGAGCCGATCGGGCGGCAGCACCGCCATATTGCAGGATCAGGGGCTGGAAGAGGGCGCGCAGGCCGACGAGGATGACGACGAGAACCGTCAGCATCATCATCGTCTGATAGAGATTGGAATCGTGCGCCAGGCCGAGCAGCGAGCCGAGCAGATATTGCATTCCCAGGCCCAGCACGATGCCGGTGGCGAGGAAGAGGATCAGGACGCCGAACAGGTGGCGGATCAGCCTGGCGGGAATGACGATGAAGGCGGTGAGCGCCCACACTGGATTCTGGCGCGCTATGCGGGCGAGATTGCGGATCGCGCGGCCGAGCTAGCGCAGCCATTCCATGTCAGGCCCTCCGATCGGTGAGATTGCCAGCGCCGGGTCCGCGTCGGGATGATCGAGCAGCTTGAGGACGATCGCGGTGGCGAGGGGAGGGGCACGCCCTCGTCGCGCAGCATGTCGAACAGGGCGTCCTCGTCAGGCGTCAGCGCCATGTCCTCGATCGCGAGATTAGTGCGCGCGTCGGCATCGTCCTCGTGCCACATGGCGACTTCGGCCGGGGTGCCGCGCACATAATCGAGCGCGCGGACCTGGGCGCGGATCGCTGCCACGTTGAATCTGGTCATGGTGTTTCACTACCTTCCGCTTCGGCATCGAACGCGCGTTTGCCGCGCCGCTTCCAGAGCGCCAGTGTATCGCCATTCTCACGCGCCTTCGCCGCGAGTTCGAGCATCGCGCCGTAGAGGATGGCGCGATCGTCGTCGGCGAGATCGACGAGGCCGGCCTTCTGGACGAGGCCACCCAGCTCGATCAGGTGGCGGGTGCGTTCCCTGCGTTGCACGACCCATCCTTTCGTATCGGTGCGGCGCTGCCCGGCCTCAGCTCTGCGAACCGCCTGCTGGAGTTTCGCCTGCATCCTGGCCGTTGTCTGAAAGGCCCTTGCCAGATTTGCGCCCGCGCCGCTGAAAGAAGGCCGCGCCATCAGAGCGCCACGCCTCCCGATTTTCCGCGACCTGCACCTCGCCGATGACATGCAGCAGCGCGCCGGCCAGCACTTCGGCGTCGAGCGTATCGGCCCCGGTCGCCATCACCAGTTCACCGAGCTGCTGGACCTTCTTCGCCTTCAATGCCCTGGCCTTGTCGCCGAGCGCTTTCAGCTCCGCGTCGTAATCGCGCACCTTACGCATAGAAAATCGCTCCGACAGTGAGGATGAGGGCGACGGGAAAGAGGGCAGCGAATAGGACGGTGCCGATCATCCACCATCCCGCGCGGGTGTGCGCCATGTTGAGCGTCCAGCCCAATGCGGGATTGCGCTTGGGCACCCACAGGCGGGGATCGGCCTTGGCGAAGTAACAGCCAAGCAGGCCGTCAGACCAATGGGCGGGATCGCGCCAGAGCGCATCGAGTTGCGGGCGGTCGTTCGCAGCCATCACGTTCCCTTCTTCGCACGTCGATGAAGCAGGATCGTAGCACAGCCGCGCATGGAAAAAACCGGCGACACCATAAAACGCGGCGAAGTCAATCACAGGAACGGCAGAGAGTGTGAGGGCGCGCTTATACGTCGTTGCCGACATGCGCTCAGAAAGGCAGTATAGTGGCCGTCATGGCGATCTACCATTTCTCGGCCAAGGTCATCAGCCGTGCGAACGGGTCGAGCGCCGTTGCGAGCGCGGCCTATCGTGCAGCCGAACGGCTGCACGATGACCGGCTCGGGCGTACCCAAGATTTCTCGAACAAGGCGGGCGTCGTCCATTCGGAAATCTTGGCTCCCGAAGGTGCGCCGGAGCGTTTAAAAGATCGCGCGACCTTGTGGAACGAGGTCGAGGCCGGTGAGAAGCGCAAGGACGCGCAGCTGGCGCGTGAGGTCGAGTTCTCGATCCCGCGCGAGATGACGCAGGAGCAGGGCGTCGCGCTGGCGCGCGATTTCGTCGAAAAGCAGTTTGTGGAACGCGGGATGGTCGCGGACCTCAATGTGCATTGGGACATCGGCAAGGACGGCCAGCCCAAACCCCATGCTCATGTCATGCTGTCGATGCGCGAAGTCGGCAGGCAAGGGTTCGGCCAGAAGGTGCGCGACTGGAATAGCAATGCGCTGCTGAAGGAGTGGCGCGAGGCGTGGGCGGATCATGTCAACGAGCGCCTGGCTGCGCTCGATATCGACGCGCGCATCGATCACCGCACGTTGGAGGCGCAGGGGATCGAGCTTGAGCCGCAGCACAAGATCGGGCCGGCAGGATCGCGCCGGCTCGATCGTGGCGAGGATGCCGAGCGCGCCGACGATCATGTCCGGATCGCGCGGGAGAATGGCGATAAGATCATCGCCAGGCCAGAGATCGCATTGGACGCGATCACGCGCCAACAGGCGACGTTTACGCGGCGCGATCTGGCGATGTTCGTCCACCGCCATAGCGACGGCAAGGAGCAGTTCGATTCCGCAATGAATGCGGTGCGCAGTTCGCCCGAGCTGGTGGCGCTGGGCAAGGATGGTCGTGGCGAGGACCGCTTTACCTCCCGCGACATGATCGACACCGAGCAGCGTCTGGAGCGTGTCGGGGCCGCCCTGGCGGATCGGGTGGGGCATGGTCTCCCGGCAGCGTCGCTGCAAAGGGGGCTGGACGCTGCCGGGAGTGAGGGCCTGGTGCTCGGGGGAGAGCAGCAAGCTGCGCTGGCGCATATAACGGGCGAGAAGGATATTGCCATCGTGGTCGGCTATGCCGGCACCGGCAAATCGGCCATGCTGGGGGTCGCGCGCGGTGAATGGGAGCGCGCCGGCTACAGCGTGCGCGGGGCAGCGCTGTCGGGGATCGCGGCGGAGAGCCTGGAGGGCGGATCGGGCATCACCTCGCGCACCATCGCCAGTCTCGAATATCAGTGGGACCAGGGCCGCGAGCTGCTGGGGCCGCGCGACGTGCTGGTGATCGACGAGGCCGGCATGATCGGCACGCGCCAGCTGGAGCGCGTGCTTAGCGAGGCCGAGCGGGCAGGGGCCAAGGTCGTTCTAGTCGGCGACGCCGAGCAGTTGCAGGCGATCGAGGCCGGCGCGGCGTTCCGCAGCGTCACCGAGCGGCACGGCGCGGCCGAGATCACCGAGATCAGGCGGCAGCGCGAGGACTGGCAGCAGGGCGCGACGCGCGCGCTGGCGACGGGGCGCACCGGCGAGGCGATCCACGCTTATGACGGCAAGGGCATGGTCCACGCGGCCGACACGCGCGAGCAGGCGCGGGGCGAGCTGGTCGACGGCTGGGATCGTGCGCGCCAGGCCGAGCCGGGCAAA
>JAURNJ010000220.1 GCA_030830245.1 Novosphingobium sp.
GTCGAATCGAGCGATGCCAAGCTGGTCATCACCGTGCGCGGCACGGCCTTCGAGAAGGCTTCGCCCGAAGGCGGCTCGGCTGCCATCGAGGCGGTGAGCGGCCCGGGCGATTCGGGCCTTTCGAGCTTCGTCAGCTCGGAACTGGCCAAGAGCGAACGCCCCGAGCTAACCTCGGCCAAGATCATCGTTTCGGGTGGCCGTGCCTTGAAGGACGCGGAAACCTTCGCCGAAGTGATCATGCCGCTTGCCGATAAGCTCGGAGCAGGCGTTGGCGCATCGCGCGCCGCGGTCGATGCGGGCTATGTGCCCAACGACTATCAGGTCGGCCAGACCGGCAAGATCGTCGCTCCGGAAGTCTACATCGCGGTCGGCATCTCGGGCGCGATCCAGCACCTTGCGGGCATGAAGGACTCCAAGACGATCATCGCGATCAACAAGGACGAGGAAGCGCCGATCTTCCAGGTGGCGGACATCGGCCTTGTCGGCGACCTGTTCAAGGTCGTGCCGGAGCTGACCGGGAAGCTTTAAGCGTCTCGCGACAGACGAGGAATTTCAGATGCCCCGGTCGGAAACGGCCGGGGTTTTTGTTTGGGCACCTGTGCCCTAGGAAGAAGCAACCTCGTTGCGGGAGAAGGACATGATCCACCGAACGCTTCACTGGCTTGCCGCCTTTGCGGCGCTGCTTCCCGTTCCATCAATTGCCGCTGCCAAGAACGTGACCCGCCTTGCACCGGTCACACCGTGGCATGTCGACTGGACGGATACCAGCTGCACTCTTGCCAGAGGGTTTGGGGAAAAGGCCGACCCTGATCTCCTTCGGTTCGAACAGTTTGGGCAAGGGCTTCAATTGCAGATGTTAATGACGTCCAATGCTCTGCGCTTCCTTGAGCAAAGCGACAGGCCGACAATCGTCTATTCGGTCACTGACACCGGTCCCGAATTTGAGCAGAAGCTGCCGCGGGCACTCCTGGGTTCGCTCCCGAACAAGAAGGTGACGCTATTCATTCCGCAATCGTTACTCTTCCCAGATGACCCCGTTAATGCGGTTGCGGCAGACGTACAGATAACGCAAATCGGCGTGACAGATCGGGGGCACGTGGTCGTGTTTGACGCGGGTTCGCTGGAGAAGCCATTCGAAGCCATGCGCTCGTGCATGGATGACCTGATCAAGACCTGGGGCCTGGATCCGCAAAAACTCCGGCAACTATCGCGCTGGCCTGTGCCCAAATCCCCTCCCGCCAAATGGTTGCGATCAAACGACTATCCAGACAGAGAATTGGAGCTAGGCAAGCAGGGACTGGTTGCCTTCCGGCTGATGGTAGATGAAGCTGGAAAACCAACTGACTGCCTCATCCAGCGATCCTATTCGGACAAGGTGTTCGACAAGATTACCTGTGAAAAGTTGTTGGCCCGCGCCAAATTCGAACCAGCACTTGATCAGGTGGGCAATCCCGTTACTGCTTACTATGCCGAAGAAGTGAGCTGGGTAACCGAATGAACCACCTCACAACCACCACTCCGCCGCATGGATCGCGAGCCCGAAGGTCCCGCCCACCAGCGTTCCGTTGATGCGGATGAATTGCAGGTCGCGGCCGACCGCGCCTTCGACCCGGTCGGTCACGGTCTGCGCGTCCCAGCGCTTAACCGTTTCGGAAACCAGCCGCACGATCTCGTCGCCATAGCGCGACACCGTGCCCACCAGCGTGCGACGGGCGAAGCGGTTGATCTGCACCTGCAAGGCCGGATCGTCGCGCAGCGCAACGCCCAGTTCGGCGAGCGCGCTACCCAACTGGCCTGCGAGCGCAGCATCGGGATCGCGCGCGGCAGCGATCAGACCCGTCCTGATCCGCTCCCACACGCCTTGCCACCATTCAGCCACTGCCGGGTTTTCCAGCAAATCGAGCTTTGCCTGCTCCACTTTCGCGCGGGTTTCCGGATTAGCGACAAGATCGCGCGCCAGCTCTTCCAGTCCTGCTTCGACCCTCGCGCGCACCGGATGGCCGGGCACCACCATCATTTCGGCGAGCAGCTTGTAGACCCCATCGAGCACCTTGTTGGCGATCTTCCCGTCGATCCCGGTCCAGCGCAGCAGCGCGCCGGAACGCTCGCTGATCATCCCTCGCACCATGTCCTCGTTGGCCTCGAGCACCTCACCCACCTTGCCGATGCCCGCCGCGATCAGCGGCAGGTGCTTCCCATCGGCAATCGCCGCATCGATCATCCGGCCGAGCAGAGGTGCGACTTCGAGCTTGGCGAGCTGTTGCCATAGCCCGGCGCGCACCTGCCGCCCCAGCCGCTCGGGATCGAGCGCCTCCAGCACGTCGGCGATCAGGCTGGCCGCACCGCCGCGTAGCCGCCCCTCGCTTCCCGAAGTCGGCGCCAGCAGGAAACCTCCAGCGGCAGCAGCGAAATTGAATTGGGCGATACGCCGGGCAACCACCTGCGAGGTGAGGAAATTGGCGCGCAGGAAAGCCGCCATGGTATCGGCGATACGGTCCTTGTTGACCGGGATGATCGCGGTGTGCGGGATCGGCAGGCCGAGCGGACGGCGAAACAGAGCGGTGACGGCAAACCAGTCGGCCAGTCCGCCGACCATCGCTGCCTCGACAAAGGCAATCGCATAGCCCCAGGCGGGATGCGGCCCTTCGAAGCGACGCAGCAGGACAAAGATCACCGCCATCGCCAGCAGCAGGCCGGTGGCGAACAGGCGCATGCGGCGCGCCGGATCGGAGGCATTTCTGGCGAAAGGCGATCTGGCCGAAGGCACCGGAAGGCTCCTTCTACTCGGCCGGGAACTCGCCGCAGTCTTCCTTGCGCCGGTTACGGTCCACCTCGGCGTGCTCGGGCTCAAAGGTGAGGAACTTGCGGCGCAGCATCGGGCCGACGCGTTTTTCGAAACCATCGGCCAGGCTGAAGGCGGCAGGCACGATCAGCAGAGTCAGCAAGGTCGACATCAGCAGGCCGCCGATCACCATCGTGCCCATCGGCGCGCGCCAAGCCCCGTCGCCGTTCAGGGCCAGCGCAGTCGGCAGCATGCCAGCGGTCATGGCAACGGTGGTCATGACGATCGGCTGGGCGCGCTTGTGGCCGGCATCGAGGATGGCTTCGGCCTTGGGCACGCCTCGCGCCATCTCCTCGATTGCGAAGTCGATCAGCAGGATCGAGTTCTTGCCGACGATGCCCAGCAGCATGAGGATGCCGATGAACACCGGCATCGACAGCGATTGGTTGGTGATGATCAGCGCAATAAGGCCGCCCAGCGGCGCGAGCGACAGCGAGGCCATGTTGACCAGCGGGGAGACGACGCGGTGATAGAGCAGGACCATCACGGCGAATACAAGGAGGATGCCGGTCGGCACGGCCACCAGCAGGTTGTCGAGCATTTCCTGCTGCCATTCGTCCTGCCCGAATGGCTTGTTCGATATTCCGGCCGGCAGGTTCTTCACTACCGGCAGGGCATTGATGGCCTCGGTCGCTTCGCTCTTGACCACGCCAGGCGCAAGGTCCGCCCCGACGAAGACGCGGCGCTCCTGATTCTGGCGCTGGATCTTGATCGGCCCGGAACCGAACGAAATCTCGGCTACGCGCGATAGCGGCACCGAGCCGCCAGAGGCGGTGGGGACGGGCAGGTTCTCGATGTTGGACATGTCGCGCCGGTCATTTTCCGACAGGCGCACCCGGATCGGCACCTGACGGTCCTCCAGCGAGAATTTTGCCGCGTTCTGATCGATTTCGCCTAAGGTCGCGATGCGGATCGCCTGGCTGAGCGCAGCCGTGGAGACCCCGAGTTCGGAGGCAAGGTCGAGCCGCGGGCGGATGACGATCTCGGGACGGCGCATGTCGGCGGAAATGCGCGGAGCGACCACCAGATCGTCGAGTCCATTCATCTGCTCGACAAGTTTTGCGGCGGTTTCCTTGAGCAGTGTGGAATCGTTGCCTGTCAACATCACCGAGATGTCGCGACCAGTGCCGCTACCACCGCCGCCCATCATGTTGATGAACGTGACGCGCGCATCCGCGATGTCCCGAAATTGCGGCGCGATCTCGTTTTCGAACTCCTTGCTCTTCTTTTCGCGCTCCTCCTTGAGGGTGACCATCAGGTAGCTTTCGCCCTCGAGGATGCGCTGAAACACGAACTGGGTGTCGGGATCCTTCTCCAGGATGTCGCGAACGCGGTCCGATACCTGCCCGGTCTGCTGGATCGTCGTGCCCGGCACCATCTCGACCTTCGCGGTCACGAAATCGTTGTTCTGTTGCGGGAAGAACTCCATCGGCAACAATGTGCTGATGAAACCGGTAAGCGCCAGGGCTCCAGCGCCAAGACCGA